>CAZYSW010000440.1:0-5246 GCA_964650105.1 uncultured Nannocystaceae bacterium | reverse complement strand
GAGGAGGGGGGAGCGGGAGAACGGGGAGCGGGCGGGGTTCGCCACCAAGTTGGCAGCCATGGTTCCTGCCGCGAATTCGCCCTCCAGGCCCAGGCCCGGGAGCGTGAGGCGCGACGCGAAGTGGAGAGCCTTGATCCCGGAGTGGTGCGGGAGGACACCGACACCCAGGCTGGGCTCGCCGTGAACGATGTACAGCGGTGCCATCGGTAGCTGCATGCGCGAGCCGGGGCCGACGTCGGCCAGGGGCTCTCCGCTTCCGTCGCTGGCCTCGCGGTTGTCGTGGGGAGAGTGGACGAAGCGCAGGTAGGGCCGACAAAAGGGGAGCACACCGCGGGTGTCCAGCTCCTCGATGATGCGCTCGCGCATGTCGTCGAGTGGCTCGCCGTCGGCGACGATCCGGGTGACGCACACGCGGCGCAGGTCCTCGCCTCCCCCGGGCAGGAGCCGAACGTACGAGTGACCGACGCCGTGCTCGGCCCAAGCGCGCGCCGCCTCCGGATCGCTCCCGCTGGTTTCGGGCGACGGGATGCAGATGACCATGCCCTCGAGCGCCGGCGAGAGCCCGCGCTCTTCGACCTCGAGGTGGAGCACGTAGCGATGGGCCACGGACACGATGGTCGACAGCGTCTGCAAGAGCGGCTTGGGGAGCTGCTCGGGCTGCAGCGTACCGTCGAGCAGGCGGCGGGGATCCATCGCCACGATGAGGTTGTCGCAACCGTAGCGATCGCGCTTGCCGAGCAGGCTCACCCCGATCACCCGCCCACGGCGGGTGAGGATCTCCGCGATCCGGAGGCCCCGCTTCTCCTCGCCCGAGTGCAGCTCGATGCGCCGCAGGCCGAGATAGCCGCGCGGCAGATCCTCGGGCCCCTCGTTCCACAGACCCGCCAGGCGCAAGCTGGCGGCCTTGCCGAGCTGCGCCGGGGACAGGTGCTGCAGCCACGGTTCGACGGCTCGCGCGGCGCGGCGGAGCGGATGGTCGAAGGGCAACGGCTGAAGCTCGTCGACGTCGGCGCGCGGGAGCTGGCTCTCGACGCGAGAGAGAAACCGACGCTGCCAAAATCCGTCGGCCATGAGCGCAGAGTCCGCTCCCAGGAGCTGATCCAGGACTTCGTCGGTGGCTTCGATCCACCGACGTTGCAACGAGCGAGCCTCCTCGGCCGGGGCGTCGGGCCACTCGCGATGCACCTCCAGCGCGAAGTTGCGACTCGCGGGTTCGAGGTCGAGGCGGTGCCCGGGCAGGACGACGTGCAGAAGCTCGTTGACGTTGGTGTGCTGGCGCCGGAGCTGTTGGAGCTGCCCCAGCTCCTGGAACACCCGTTTGGCGGGCGGGGTGCCCATGTGCACGACGGGGGAGACGTCCAGCGGGAGCGTCCGTCCCCCCAACCGGTAGCATCCGTCGACGTGGCCGTGGGGCATCACCAGCACGCGCTTGCCCCGGCGCGCGACCAGAGCTGCCGCGACCAGCCCGGCGATGTCCGAGCCGAGCACGATGAGGTCGTAGTGATTGGTGGTCGTCGTCCCCACGAGTCACGCCGAGAAGCGAACGGACGGATCGCCAGGCCCCCGCGGGCGGACCTGGCCGACCAGCATCGCCGTCTCGCCGACCTCGCGCAAGGCCTCGCGCGCCTCGTCCACGCGGTCCGCGGCCACGACCAGGAGCATGCCGACCCCGCAGTTGAAGGTTCGACGGAGCTCGTCGAGCCCAACGCCGGCCTCGGCGATCGCGGTGACGATCGGCGGGACCGGCACCTCGGAGAGGTCGAGCTCCATGCACTGATCGTCGGCGATGGCTCGCGGCGGGTTCTCGAGGAGGCCGCCCCCGGTGATGTGCGCCGCGGCGTGCAGGAGCCCCGGACGCGCGGTGAGGGCCGCGAAGGCGTCGGCGTAGATCCGCGTGGGGACGAGCAGAGATTCACCCACCGTGACGCCATCGCCGCCCGGCAGGGGGTCTCGCAGCCGCAGGCCGCGGTGGGCGGGGTCCAACAGCGCCTTGCGAGCCAGGCTGTAGCCGTTGCTGTGCAGGCCCGAGGAGGGGAGGGCGAGGACCGCATCCCCCGCGGTGACGCGGGCCGGGCCGAGCACGGCGTCGCGCTCGACGATCCCGACGGCGAAGGCGGCGAGGTCGTAGTGGTCGGGAGCGTACAGGCCAGGGAGCTCCGCGGTTTCGCCCCCGAGCAGGGTGCACCTCGACTGTCGGCAACCCTCGACCACGCCGCTCACCAACGCTTCGATGACCGGCGGGTCGAGGCGTCCACAGGCGATGTAGTCGAGCACGAACAGGGGACGGGCGCCCGTGCACAGGAGGTCGTTGACGTTCATCGCCACGGCATCGATGCCGACGGTGTCGTGGCGCCCCATGGCGATCGCCACCAGCACCTTGGTACCCACACCGTCGGTGCACGACACGAGCACCGGATCCCGCATGCCACCCGGCAGGCCGATCATGCCCGCGAAGCCGCCGATGTCGTCGAGCTGTTCGGGCGTGCGCACCGATCTCACCATCGCCTTGATCCGCCGCACCGCCTCGTTGCCGGCGTCGATGTCCACGCCGGCGTCGCGATAGGTGAGGGGAGGCTCGCTCTGCGCAGGCCGCGGGTCGCCGCGACCGGGGTCGCGCCCGCCGCCCGCACCGGATCCGGATGCCGACATGCGGACGCGATACCAGGGGCCGGTGCCCCCGTCCACCGAAGGCGACGGCGGGCCTTCGGGCTCGTGCCGCGCCCGCCCGCCCTGCCGCGGCGGGAACGCAATCGTGTGCTCCCACCCGCATTTTGCGGTATGAAGGCGCCCGGTCAGCCCGGACGGCGGCTGGCAGACGCAGACCCGCATGGCCTGGTGGCGCAGAAAGAAGGAACCCCTCGACAAGGACTCGCACCACGCGAAGGTGTCGGTGCCCAAGGGGGTCTGGTCCAAGTGCGAGAGCTGCGGCGAGATCACCTACACCGAGGAGCTCGTCGTCAACCTCCGGGTGTGCCCGGTGTGTGGTCATCACGCGCCGATGCCCACGCGCGAGCGCATCGCCGCCATGCTCGACGAGGGGACCTGGGAGGAGCTGGACCTCGAGCTTCGTTCCGGTGATCCCCTCGGGTTTCACGATCAGAAGCCCTACGTCGAACGGCTGGAGCGAGCGGTCCGCGGAAGCGGATCGACCGAGGCGTTCCGGTCGGGGCTCGGCAAGATGGACGGGGTCCCCGTCAGCGTCGGGTTCTTCGCCTTCGAGTTCATGGGCGGATCGATGGGGTCGGTCGTGGGCGAGAAGGTCACGCGCGTGTTGGAGCGTGCCCTCGAGCGCGGCATTCCGGCGGTGGTCTTCTCCGCCTCGGGGGGCGCCCGCATGCAAGAGGGGGTGCTCTCGCTGATGCAGATGGCCAAGACCTCGGCCGCGCGGGCCAAGCTGCGCCAGGCCGGGATCCCCTACATTTCCGTGGTCCTGCACCCGACCACCGGCGGGGTCGCGGCGAGCTTCGCGATGCTGGGAGACATCATCCTGGCCGAGCCCAAAGCGTTGGTCGGCTTCGCGGGTCCCCGGGTGATCCAGCAGACCATCGGTCAAGAGCTACCCAAGGGGTTTCAGCGGGCCGAATTCCTGCTCGAGCACGGGATGATCGACCGCATCGTGAGCCGCCTCGAGATGCGCGAGCAGATCGGGCTGATGCTGCAGATGCTGGGGACGCGGCGGGGCCGGGCGTCGGAGCAGGTCGGCGGAGGTGCCTCCGGAGCGTCGTCCGGTTCGTGAGCTTCGAAGGCCTGTTCTCACGCCGCGCGGCGGGTGTGCACCTCGACCTGGAGGTCGTGCGCCGAGCTCATGCGCTGCTCGACGCACCGGCCGCCCGAACGCCGGCCGTGCACATGCTCGGCACCAACGGCAAGGGGTCGACGGCAGCGATGTGCGCCCACGCCCTGATGCGCGCAGGGCATCGGGTGGGGTTGTACACCAGCCCGCATCTGGTGTCCGTCACCGAACGCGTACGGATCGACGGCGCGGCAGTGCCCGAGCGAGAGCTGCAGGGCGCGACCGCGTCGGTGCTCGCGATCGAGGCCGAGCTCGACCCGAAGCCGCGACCGCTGTCGTTCTTCGAGGTCCTGACCCTCGCGGCGGCCCTGGTGTTCGCGCGGCACCGCGTAGACGTCATCGTCGCCGAAGCGGGCCTCGGCGGGCGGCTCGATGCGACGCGGATCTTCGAGGCTCGCGTGCATGCGTTCACCTCGATCGATCTCGACCATCAAGCCTGGCTGGGCGACACGCTCGACGCGATCGCGACCGAGAAGGCCGCCGTGATGCGGCAAGGGGTGCCCGCGATCACGGCGCCCCAGCACCCCGCGGTCATGGACGTCCTTCGGCGACGCGCCGAGTCGGTGGGCGCCACGCTGCGGGAGGCCGCGCCCTTGCCCGCGCCACCGCGCGGCCTGGTCGGCGAGCACCAGCGCGTCAACGGGGCGGTGGCACTGCTCGCCGCCCGCGTGATCGCCCCGAGGCTCACCGCTGCGGACCTCGACGGGGTCGACTGGCCGGGACGACTCGAGACGCTGCGCTGGGCCGGAGGTCGAGTGATCTTGGACGTGGCGCACAACCCGGCAGGGATTCGGTGCGTCGTCGAGCACGTCCGGGCGATGCGCCCGTCGACGTTGGCCGTGCTGTTCGGTTGCATGCAGGACAAGGACGCCCGGGCAATGGTGGAGGCGCTCGAGACTCTGGAGGCGCCGCTTTGGCTCACGACGCCCGGCGAGGGCGGATGGGAGCCGGCGGCCCCGAGCCCCCGCGCACGAGCCCGGGTCTTCGCCACGCTCGATGACCCGGCGCTGCGAAGCACGCTCCACCACCACCTCGCCCGGGGAGGCACCGTGCTGGCCTGCGGCTCGCACGTATTGGTCGGCAAGCTCCGCGCCGAGGCACTCGGCACGCCACGCGACCCGGACCCGTCCGACCCGATGCGAACCCGCGACGAAGCGGGACCGCGGAGCCTCCCTTTCCTACTCGGGTTCCCGCTCCGCTTCCTGCTCGGGTTCCTGCTTCGGCTCTCGCCGGACCCCGAAGGCCGTGCCGGCGCGAGCCGTCGCGACCCGAACCGGAGCTGGAGCTGGACCTGCACCCCCGGGGTGGGGGGATCTTGGCGAATTTGTGGGGGGCGACGGGGGGCGGGTACAGTGGTTGGGATGCTTCGGTGCGGGTGCGTGATCGGTCTGGGGGTGGCGCTCGCCTTGGGTGGCGGCGTCGCCTCGACGTCGTGGGCAGCTGCACCCGAGGA
>CAZYSW010000439.1:0-5253 GCA_964650105.1 uncultured Nannocystaceae bacterium | reverse complement strand
CGCACGGGGTGCGCACAACCCCCTCAACCCGGCCAGCAACGTGAAGTTGGTGACGACGGCCGCGGCCTTGCAGCTTCTGGGCCCCGAGCATCGCTACGCGACGCGACTGTATCGCGACAACGACGCGCTGGTCGGCAGCGTCGTCAAAGGCGACGTGTACTTGCAAGGCAGCGGGGACCCGAGCCTGGTCACCGAGGACCTCTTCGCTCTCGCCGGAGAGCTTCACGCGCAAGGAATTCGGCGCATCACCGGAGGCGTCGTGGTGGACAGCAGCGCGTTCGATCGCGACGAGCTGCCGCCCGGATTCGACCAAAAGGAGGAGCTCGCGTCCTACCGGGCCCCCAGCGGTGCGACGTCGGTCAACTTCAACACGTTCGTGCTGCGCGCCCGACCGGGGACCAAGGTCGGCGACCCACCTTGGGCGGGGATCGATCCTCCGGTGGCCGGCCTGGAGTTGGTGAACGAAGCGTCGACCGACGAGAGCCATCGTCGACGCCTGGTGGTCGACATCCGGTACGAAGACTCGCCGACCCGCGTCATCCTCCGCGGCACCTTGGGTCGCACCGCCGGGACGGTGTCCTATCGCTATCCCGTACAGGACCCGGCCGGTTACGCCGGCAGCGTGATGGCGCTCGCCCTCGAGCAAAACGGCATCAAGCTGGGACGCAAGCGGGTGAAGGTGGGCAAGCCGCCCGGCGACGCTCGTCTTTTGGCCCTCCATACGTCGGAGCCGCTGTCGGTGCTCGTTCGCGGGGTCAACAAGTACTCCAACAACTTCATGGCCGAGCAGATCCTGAAGACCCTGTCGGACCCCTCGCGGCCCGCGACCTTCGACGACGCGTTGGCCTGCGTGCGCGCCCATTTGGGCGACCTGGGGCTGCCGACCGACGGTCTTCGTCTCGGCAACGGATCGGGCCTGTACGACACCAACCGAATCTCCGCCGACCAGATCACCCGGTTGTTGATCGCGGTTCATCGAGACTTTCGCGTCTCGTCGGACTTCCTCGCTTCGCTGGCCATCATGGGCGCCGACGGTACGACGCGCTCCCGTTTGCGCGAGAGCACGGCGCGCCGCTGGGTGCGGGCGAAGACCGGCACCTTGGACGGCGTGTCGGCGCTTTCGGGATATGTCGGAGCCGAAGGGCGCGATCCCATCGCCTTTTCGATCCTGTTCAACGATCTCGGACGCGCGGACACACCGCGCGCCCGACGGGTGCAAAACGAGATTGCGGAGTTGCTGGTGCGGTACGCATCGGGTGGACCGCTGGCGATCACGGCGACCGATCCCACCGCGGCGGTAGCCGGACCCGAGGCCGAATCGGAAGAACCCTGAGGCATTTGCGCAAGCGGCCTCACTGCCGTTGCGGTCTTCGATCGACGGGCATTGCCGGTCACCAACGGCCGTGAAACGATGCTCCGCGATGCGATCCAGACACCGAGCCTCTCGGTCGCTCGTCGCCCTCACGGTGGGTCTCCTCGCCCTCCCCGTGCTGGCGGACGAACCGGTGGCGACCGAAGCAGAGGCCCTTCGCGAAGACGTCCTCGCGGTCATCGATCTACCCCTGCTCGCCTACGAGGCCCGGCGTGCGGGGGTCGAGGAGGCCGAGCTCGAGACGGCCATCACGAGCATTCACGACGCGGGATTGAGCGCCGCCGAGGCGACGATCGTGGTGGCCGCCGAGGTCGAGGCGATCCAACGGCGCGGCGTGCGGAAGGGCTTCGGCACCTGGGTCCGCCGTGAGGTGGCGGCCGGAGTTCGAGCGGCCAAACTCGCCGAGGCCGCGGCCGAGCGCGCCGAGAAGGTGGCGGAGCCGAGCAAGCAGGAAGCCGAGGAGCTCCAGGCGAAGCTGAAGACCCTCCGGGAGCAGCGCGAGGCGATGCGGGCCGCCCTCCGAGGGAAGCGCGCAGAGCTCCGGGCGGCCGGCAAGGCGATCGAGCTGGCCTGGAAGGAGGAGCACGCGCTTCGACGCAAGGAGCTCCGGGCAGCCAAAAAGGAGCTGATCGAAGCGAAGAAGGAGCTGCTGGCGGCCCGCAAAGAACATCGCGGGATCCGAGACGATGTCGAGGACACCCGCGACGACCTCGAAAACGAGCTCGAGAACACCCGCGACGACCTCGAGGACGACGCGGACGAGCTCGAAAAGCACCGGCGATCCGCCGCCGAGCACGGCGACGAGGCGCGCGGAAAATCCGAGGAGGCCAAGCGGAAGGCCGAAAAGGGCGACGTCAAGGGTGCCAAGAGGGCCGCCGACGGGGCCGAGCAAGAGGCACGCAACGCCAAGAAGGCGGCCGACGACGCCAAGAAGGCGGCCGACGACGCCAAGAAGAACGCCAAGAAGGCCGCCGACGACGCCAGGCGGGCAGCCGAAGAGGCCAAGAAGGGAGCCGGACGATGAAGACCTTCATCGATCGTCGAGTCTCGGGCCGCGGTGCAGCCGTCCTGATCGCCCTCGTCCTCGCCTCGGGCTGTGACAGCGATCCGGCAACGACCGCCGAGAAGACGCCGGCGGCGTCGTCGACCAAGACCGACGGCGCGGAGCCTTCGCCGGCGTCCGCGCCGACGAAGGCATCCACCGCGCCCACGGAGGCAGACGAAGACGATTCCCTGGAGGGATTCGATCCCAAGGTGGTCCAGGCGGCCATGTTGGCGCGAAGCATCGAAGCCAAACCCGAGGAGGCCGACCTGATCCTCGCCAGCGCCGAGCTCGACCGGGCGGCCCTCGACGCGCTCATGGTCGAGATCGCGAGAGACCCGGCACTGACCGAGCAGTACCGGGTCGCACGGGGTCTGTGACCCGACGGGTGTGGCGGACCTCACCGAGGCGAGGTGCGCCATACACGTGTTCGATCAGTCGCTCGTCTGATCGGGCAACGCCACCAGCGGCCACGGCTGGGTCGCCGTGTCGATGGCGAGCAGGCGGAACGCCTCTTCCATCCCCTCGGGCGAGATGTCACCGATGGCGATCGCCCATCCGCGGAAGCCGGCCGGGACCGCGACTTCGAACGCCGCGATCGGCGTGAGCGGTGGCTCCTGTCCGGCCGCCGCGAGGCCGACCTCGTAGGTGCCCGGGGGCACGGTCAGGACCTCGCTTTGGTTGCCGAACGACAGCCCCTGCACCAGCAGCGTATCGCCGGGCATCATGCCCCCGACCACCAACCCCACGTCGACGGTCGGCGCCGATGCGGCGTGGATGAGGCTCAGCACCGCGCTGTCGGTGGCCTCCAGCGGGAACTGCTCGAGATACGTCTGGAGCTGCAACGCCGGCTCGCCCCCTTCGGGCTCGAGCTCGCCGGCCACGATGTTGAGGTATCCCTCACCCGCCACGGCTTCGATGCTCAGCGGAGCGATGGCGCTCGTGGCCTCGCACATCGCGTCGGACGGAACGATCTGCAGATCGACCGTCCCCGCAGGGATCCGCGCCAGGTCGAGGCTGCCGAACGCCAGATCGTCGATGAGCACTTCTGTGCCGGCGCACACGTCGATCGCCGGGGCATCGGACGAGCCGTGCAGGAAGTAGAGCACCGGGTTCTGCCGGACGAACGCCAGCGTGCCTTCGGGACCGACCGCCAGGATCCCGAACGCCGTGTCGGCGCGCGGAGCATCGCCGATGCGACCGGTCGCGATCAGCGTGACCTCGCTGTCGGGCTCCAGCGCCGGAACCGTGAGCGTCGTCAGCGTCTCGCCACCCGAAAGGATCGCCACCTGGGCCTCCTGCCCCGCCGGCACGTCCAGATCGTCGCTCACCGTATAGGGCGCGAGGTTCTCGATCTCGCTGGTCCCGTCGTCGAGCAGGTCGATGGCGATCGTCTCGGCGTCGGTGCTGGCGTGCACCACCCTGATCTCCGCGTCGTCCGGATCGTCGTCCGGATCGTCGTCCAGATCGTCGACCACGGCGATGATGCGGAGCATGTCGTCACCCTCGTCCTCGGGGAGCCCGGCGATGACCCCCAGCACGTCCCTGCGATCGTCGAGGGTGATGGGCTCGCTGACCAGAAGCGGCGCATCGGTCGAAGCCGCACCGGCGGGGCGCAGCTCGAACGTGTAGTCCCCGGGCTCCAGCGTGATTGCGGGGCTCGTCTCCTGGTAGGCGAGCGCTGCGAACACCGGAGTGTCCTGCCCCGCCAGGTACACGTCGACCTCCGGAGCTTCGGGCGAAGCGTGTACGATCCGTAGTTGCGACTCGCCGGCGATGCCTTCGGTGGTCGTTGCGGTGTCGCCGACCCCCGTGTCCACCCCCGTCGTCGTTCCGGTTCCTCCCGTATCGGCCGCCACGAAGTCGTCGTCGTCGTCTCCACAGGCGGTGACGAGCGCCGCTGCGCAAGCGCACGTCCACAGGAGCAGGGTATCGTGTCCCAGCTTCAGCATTTGTCGTCTCCTCCGTCGCTGGCGCATGAGACCTCGTCATGCGCTCCTTCTCGGCAGGTTGAAGGTCGGCGATCGACTGTCAAAAGCAGCGACGGCGACACCACTGGTCGTGCGGGCCTCCGGGCCGTGGGCCGTGTCGCCGAGGGCCTCGAAATCGGTCCCGAGCGGTGCGAAGGAGAGCGTCACGCGATCGGCCGCGACCCCCCGCATCGAAAGCGCCGTCCCGACCGCCATGGGGTGGACGAACGCGATCGCGTGGCCCAAAGGACGGCGGGGCCGGTTTCCGTGCCCGTCCTCAGTAGCGGTGCTTGGCGAGGAAGACGAGGGTTTCCCGCAGCGTTTCGCGGGTGTGCCGCTCTCTACGCACGCCCGAATCGTGCTCCCCGAGGAGCACCTCCAGGGCGTGCCGTGCCTTCTCCTCCTCCGCAGCGGTGAGGCGGACCTCCTCGCCCACGGGCTCGTCCTCGTCCGCGAGCAGCTCCAACATCTTCTGGATGCTCCGGCGAACGGTCTCCTTCTGCTTCTTGTAATAGTCCTCGCGAAGCAGCGCAAAGTAGTCGGGGAAGATCTGATCGTAGGCAGGGTCCTCGTTGGGATGCGACAGCGCCCACGCGCCGATCCGCGACAGGATCTCCGCCCGAAAGCCCGGCCCCGCGTCGGGCGCCATGGTCTTCTCCAACCCTTGCATGAACTTTTCGTCGGGCTCGGTCAGCTCTCCGGTGACCTCGTCGAACAGACGCTCGTGCTTGATGGCGTGGGAGACGTGGACGACGTAGCGACGAAATAGATCCTTGTAGCGTGCCTCGTCCACCAGCCCCAGCGCCTCGCGGACTTCCCAGTCGGAGAGATCGAGCCACCGCTCCCAACACGCACCGGTGATGCTGCGC
>CAZYSW010000438.1:0-5260 GCA_964650105.1 uncultured Nannocystaceae bacterium | reverse complement strand
TCGCGAAGATCGTCGAGGGCGATGGTGCGAACGCCGGGATGACGCGCGCGGGCCTGGTGTTCGGTACGCCTCGTTACATGAGCCCCGAGCAAGCACTCGGAGCCCCGGTGGATCTTCGGACGGACATCTACGCGGCCGGGGTCGTGCTGTACCAGATGCTGAGCGGGCGGCCGCCTTTCGACGACGACGACTTCGTCACGCTCCTTCGCCAGCAGATCAGCGGCGAGCCGCCACCGCTCCCCTCGCACGTTCCCGCCGAGCTGCGGGCCATCGTGAGTCGCATGATGGCCAAGGAGCGGGACGAGCGCTTCCCGTCGGCCCACGCCGTCATCGCGGCGCTCGACGAGCTGCGAGCGGCTTCGAGCGATGCCGCCGGATCCCAGGCATCGCTGGCTGCGCCCCCGACCATGGCCGACCTCGGGGTCGCGCCTTCGTCCGCAACGATGCCCAGCGTCGCGACGGCGCCCGCGCAGACGCGCCCGCGGCCGCACCGGCGTACCTGGGTGGTCGCCGCGGCGGGGGCCGGGGGGCTCGCCGTCGTTTTGTTGGGGTGGGGAATCGCATCGTCCTCGAGCAGCACCGCCTCGCAGGACGAGCTCTCCGCGGACCCCGCCGTGGCGGCTCCGATCGCGGCGTCCGAGTTCGTGTTGGCGGACCTCGACCAACAGATCGCGCGCGGCGATCGAAAGGGTGCTCAGGCTCGCATCGAGGGGCTGTTGCAGACGTTCCCACGGGATCCACAGGTCCACGTTCGCAAGGCGCGCTTGGCCACGGCGATGGGACGGTACGCCGATGCGCTCGAAGCCTACGAGGCGGCCCTGGACCTCGACGCAGGGATGCTCGACGACGAAGCGTCGCGGACCGAGATCCTCGCCGCCATGCGCCAGCCCACGGCCCGCGATCGAGCCGTGGCACTGGCGCTGAGCGATCGGGGCGAGAAGCTCCGCGTGTTCTTGCTGGAGCGCGTCAACGACGAGGTCCAGCCCCTGTCGTGGTCCGAACGTCATGCCGCGCTCGACATCTTGTCGGCCGATCTGACGCACACCATGAAGATCGATCGCAAGCTCAACCTGGCGGTCGACCTGTGGCAGGCCACCGAGGCGCCCGAACCGTGCAAGGCGTTCGCGGAGGCGCTGGACGCGATGGAGCGTGCACCCGACGCATACTACCTCGGTACGCTGCAGAACGCCGAGCCCCCCGCGGTGCCCAAGGGGGCCTCCGCCGACGTGATCGAGATCTGCGGCGGACTCCCGCAGCGCCTGGAGGCGGTCCGCAACGAGCACGCGACGAAGTTCGGCAGGTCCGGGGGGGCGGGACAGGTTCCCAAGGCGTTCGAGGGCCGCAAGAAGAAGCCCAAACGGCGTCGAGGCGGTCTGTTTCGCCGGCTGTTCCGGTAGCCAGCCCATCCCACGGGCTCGGGCGCGTCGTGACGCGGGTGCCGAGGTCGTGGTGGCCATACGCTCGAAGACCCGCGAGGTGACCGACCTCCGGCCCGTGCAGCGGCACGGGCCGGGGCGGAGCACTCGCGGGTCCTCGACGAATTCGCCGGCTCAGAACATGCCCGGCTGCAGGTTCACCCACGGGCTTCGCGTGGGATCGCGGCCGAACGTGCTCGGAGACGCGGCCGCGAACTGCGCCCGCTCGGGCATCGCGTTTCGCACCGCCTCGCGCAGCCTCTCACGCAGCACGTCGTCGATGCGGTCTCGCACCCCTTCGGAGATGCGCTGGCGGAGACTCTCGTGGAGGCGGAACTGGATCGCCTCGGCGATGCGCTCGGGGTCGTACACGCCCTGACCCATCTGCTCGCTGAACGAGGTCCGAATGGTCTCGGGCAGGCGCTCCTGGACCACGGACTCGAGCCGCTCCTTCACCACGTCCTCGACGCGATCCTTGATCGCTTCGAAGACGCGCTCTCGGATCGCCTCGCTGACCTGATCTCCGACCCGGCCGAAGAAGCCCTCGTGTTGCGGGCTCATCTGGGGGTGCAGGTTCGCCGTCGGGCCCGGGAAACGGTGGAACGACAGCGATCCTCCCGCGTACTGCCACAACGCGGTTCGAAGCCAGGGCTGCAGCCGCTCGCGCGTGACGTCTTCCAACTTCTCGCGGATGATTTCGGGCAGCTTCTCGCGAACAGCCTCGACGATGCGCTCCTTCATGGGCTCGGCCAGCCGGTCGCGCACGGCCCGGATGATCCGCTCCGGGTCGAACATGGCGTAGCCGCTGCGTTGCGCCTGCAGGAGCTCCGATTGGATGGCCTGCGGAAGCCGCTCGCGCAGCACGAACTGGACGCGTTCCCGAATCGTCTCTCTCAGGCGCTCCTTGGTGAGCTCGACGATCCGCTCCCGGAGGCCCTGCTGCACCTTCTCACGGACCTCGTGCACCAGCATTTCGGTCTCGGCCCAGCCGATCTGGAACTCGGCCGACACCTGGAACAGCGCGGTTCGAATGGCGTCGTTGAGGCGATCTCGGATGGCTTCCCCGATGCGCTCGCGCACCGTCTCCGCGCAGCGACGCTCGATCGTTTCCGACAGCCGCTCGCGGAGCTGTCCCGTCATCCTTTCGAAGTCGAACCCGTGGGGGCCGTACTGCGCCTCGGTCAAGGCTGCACGCAACTCGGAGGGGAGCCGCTCCCGCGTCACTTCCTGGATCTTCTCGCGCATGGCCTCGATGACGCGGTCGCGCGCGGATTCGGGGACGCGTTCGCGGAGTGCCTCTCGAATGCGCTCACGGATCACGTTCGCCATCCGCTCGTACTCCGGGACGTTCATCGGCTGCCCATGGAAGCCGTTCGACGGGGGGAAGTAGGGGGCACCGACGGCGTTCCAACCGGCCATGTGACCACGCGCCACGTATGGCTCGAAGGCGGACCCCAACCCGCTGCCGTTCATCGACGGCGCTGCCCGACGCAGAGCGTCCATGGCGGAGAGAATGGCCTGGTTGAGACGCTGCACGTCCCCACTGTGAATCTGCTCACCGATCATGCTGTTGTTCTCCTGATGCTCTTTCCTTGAGTGCTCTGTTCACGCCTGCGCTGGACCGACAGGTGTTCTCGCGAGGTGAATGCGGACGATGCCGTTGTCGACCTCCACCCGCGGTTCGGCCTGGATGGGGTAGGGAAGTCGGATTGCGCGATGAAACGGGCCGCGAGGGATTTCGGCCAGAAACCAGGTTCGACCGTTGGAGGCCGGCGCGCCGCTCCGTACCCCCGAGATCGACAGGAGGTCGCCGGAGCGACGAACCTCCACCTCGCCTTCGCCGATGCCGGGAACCGCCACCTCGATGACGATCTCGTGCCCGGTGTCCATGGCGTCCACCGGTGGTGCGAAGGAAAAGGGAGGAACCCGCTCCATGACGATCGGGATTCGACGCGCCATCGCCTCGAGGTCCACGAAACGTCGAGCGACTTCTTCCATCTCCACGTCGCGCCCGGGAGGCGACAGGTCGCCCTCGGGCAGGTCGGTTCCGGTGAGCGCGCGATAGATCGCGCGGACTTGATCCCGCATCAACTCGATCGTCGGGTGCATTCGTTCTCCGATCCGTGGCGGTCACACGGCGGCGGAAGTATTGGATGCGAGCGATCGATCGCAACTCGTGATTCGCATGCGAAGACGCACCGGGCCCTCGATGCTGGACGTCGACGCCGTTGCACGGTCCGCCGGTACGAAGGCCATCGACGGCGACGAACATCGTCAGCCGGTACGTGGAACGACGATTCGACGCCGGGCTCGCCGCCCGCTTCGACACGACGAACGTCCGCACCGCCGCGTTTTCGAGCCAGCCGGACGTGACCATTCACAGAGTTCGACGCACCGACGACGGTCGTCGAACGCCTCGACCGTGCGTCGAGATCCACGGCGGTCGTAGGCGGCCGGGGGGCTCGGCAGCCCCCGGCGCAGCGTCTACAGCCGGCACGTGTTCACGCGGCGCAGCCCGGACGCCTCGCCCCGGCGTCCCGCATGGCGACGGCAGTCGCGGACGGTACGTTCTCAGGTGCTCGTGTCGTAAACGACGGTGTAGTTGACGCAGGCGCCTTCCGCCGCTTGATCCAGCCGCACGTAGTACGTCGCGCTCTCGTCGAGGCCCGAGCAGTTCAGATTGAACTGGAACGAACCCGTGTCGCAGCATCCATCGACACCTTCGGGAGACGTGGCTTCGACGGAGTCCCCGGGACAGTTGAACTGGGCATTGCCGTTGTCGCAGACCGGGAACACGCAGATGCGGATGTCGTCGCTCGCCGTCAAATTGTGGCCGGGGCTCGGGTCCGCGAATCCGCAAAGGGCTCCCCACGATCCGTGATAGCCGAACCAGTCCACGTCGTCGGGGCCGGCGAGCACCCCCGTGAACATGCCGGGGGCGTCGTTGCAACCCTGCTCGCCGAGATCGGTGGCCGAATCCTCGTCGTCGTTCGGTTCGTCGCCCGGATCCTCGCAGACCTCTCCGGTCGTCGTGTCGTCGCCCTCGTCGGAGCTCCCCGAATCGGAGTCGTCGGTGGTGTTCGAGCCGCTGTCGGTCCCCGCACACTCACACGGTCCGTAGGACGCTCCGTCCGAGTTGCAAACCTGGGCACCCGTCGCTCCGTTGGGGCAGGTGCACGCGATGCTCATCCCGGGAACGCAGGTGCCGCCGCTCGTCGTGTCGCTGCTCGTGCCCGAGTTGCTCCCCTGGCTCGGGTCGACCGTGGCGGAGGTCGGTTCGGTGGCGGACCCTGCGTCGGCCTCGGTATCGGTCTCCGTTTCACCGTCCGTCTCGGCCATCGCCGTCGACCCTTCGGGAGCGCACGCCACGATTCCCAGCAGGAGTCCGCACGACCAAGGCGACCACCGAATCCCTCGTCTCATGTCGTCGATGCTACCAGACCCGGTGTGAGCGTGGGGGATCGTGCGGCGGCGTCGAGGGATGTCGAGATGCACGTTCGAGCCCACAGGGAAAGCATCGCGCAAGCGCGACGTGTTTCGCTCGAGACCCGAACGTCACAGCGGGAGTCCGCGGTCGGGCCCCAGGCCTCCGCGGTGCCATGTGGGGGAGGTGAGCTCGCGGCGGAGGCGGGGATCGAGCCCCGCGGCCACGCCGGTCGGACCCGTTCGAGCGGTCCGCGCCCGGCACGGTCGGGGCGGGATCGTCTCGTGGGCGGTGGGCCCCCTCGCCCCCGCGTCGACTCGCCTGGCCGTGGTCGAGCCACCGTCTCGGCGGCCCGGGTGGTCCTTCGAGGGCGCGCGTCGACGACGCCCCAGACGTCACGTGCGGCAGGCCTCGGGGTTCC
>CAZYSW010000437.1:0-5261 GCA_964650105.1 uncultured Nannocystaceae bacterium | reverse complement strand
GCGCGCTGTTCGGATAGCGAGCGCGCCGCGTGCCGGGACCGTGCTCGATCACTTGCGTCGAGGCCTGACGCGACCTGGGGGCAGGACTTCGGTCACCACCCGCTCGCCGACCACCGTTACGGCGGCGTGCTCGATCTCCACGTCCACCGGCGCGTCGGCGATCAGGTGGAGCCTACCCTCGACGTCGCGGACGCGTGCGTCGAGGTCGATCGCGCACGTGACCTCCACCCTCTCGTCCGCCGTCAGCGGGACCGCTTCGCACCGCCGCAGCCGGGTCTTGCCTCGCTCGGCCACGATGTCGACGGCGACCTCGCCGTGGCTCCCACGCACCGAGAACGTCGCCACCACGCGCGCACCTGCCGGGGCCGAAGTGTAGGGACCATAAACGAGGGCGCCGCCGTCACAGGCCACGCCCCGCGCGGGTCGAGCCTGCGCGTCGACGCAGCGGTGGGTCACCAACCCGCGCCGAAGGTCGAACGTCCCCTCCGGCTGCGACTCCACCAGGGCGTGATCGAGGTGGATCCCCGGCCGGCCCACGCGCGGGCCCACCGCCAAGGTGGCGCGTTCGAACACCAGGCGCGCGTCCGCGTCGGCCGAGCGCCTGGCGTAGAGCCTGGTCTCCAAAGCCTGCAGCGCCTGCCGGCCGGAGATCCTGTAGCGCATCCGCAAAACGTCGCCCGGACGCAGCGGCGGGATCCGAAAGACGTGCTCGATCGCGTAGCGGAGAGCGAGATCGGGCTCGACGGTCACGCGGCCCCGCGTGCCCTCCACGCGCAGCTCGAGCTCCACCGCGGCCTCGCGCCCGGCGGGGATCTCGAGGTACTGCCCTCCGTAGACGAGCCTGCGCGCGTCGTCGGGGACCGTGAACGACTGGCCGGGCGTGACCAGGGCGTAGACGTGCGACGACGCGGCACCGCGTCGAGCGGTGGGTGCCGCACGTTCGAGCGCCTCGGCCAACAAGAGCCCGGCCGAGGCGTCGGCGATCGCCGCGCGCTCCTGCGCGAACGCAGTGGCCCCCACCAGCGTGGTGCAGTCGTCCAGCGCCTGCGAGCAGGTCAGCAGTCGTCGCGGGCCGTCCCACGCGTAGACCCGCCCCGCGCTGGCGGCGAACATCAAGCGGTCGCCCTCGTATCGCCGGAAGATGCTGCGCCCCACCAGGCCCCGCCCGTCCAGCGCGAGCCCCATTGCATCGAGCACCGACAGGCCGAGATCCACCTGTCCGTACAGCGCGTCGATGCGCGACGGTTTCAGCCCCTTGCCGAACGCCACCAACAGCCCGCAGTTCTGAGAGGCGACGTCCGACGTCGAGCGGTCGGGATCCGTCCAGCCCGCGGCTTCGTCCGACGTGACGAGCACGAGGGTGTCGTCGAGGATCCCGCGCCGCTGCAGCTCCTCGAGCAGCCAGACCACCGCTTCGTCGGCGTAGTGCAAGGCACGCACGAACGCATCACCTTCGTCGGGCGCGTACCCTTCGGGCGCCAGATAGGGGTGGTGGGTGCCGACGGTGAGCAGCGCGCCGAACCACGGACGCCCTTCGGTCTGCAGCCGGGCGAGGATCTCGACGCTCTGCTCATAGAACGCCAGATCGTCGATCCCCCACCCGTTCACGGCGTGACCCTCGGAGAAGTGCTCGTGGCCGTGAAGCTCCTCGAACCCCGCATTCGGCATGAAGCGGTTCTTCATCATGAAGTTGAGGTTCGCGGGCTGCAGATAGACCGTGTGGTAGCCGGTGTCGCGCAGCATGGCGGGCAAGCAGGTCCGCGTCACGGCCTCCGCGAGCTCGGTGGCCTTCGAGGTGGTCGGCGTGAGTTCGGGATAGTCGCCGCACAGCACGGCGTACTCTCCGCGATGGGTCTGCCGCTGATGAGCGACGAAGCTCGTGAAGGTCACCCCCCGCTCGGCGGCCAGGGCATCGAGCCGGGGCATGGTGCGATCGGTGCGAATTCCGTGCAGCGCCGCGACCCGGGGCAGGTAGCACCCCGAAGCCCCCTCGATCATCACCACCAACACGTTCCGCCACTGTCCGAGCTCGACCTGCGGCTCACCGTCGAGGTCCGCGGCGAAGGCTGCATCCACCCGCGCTCCGATCGATGCGTCCACGCCTTGCCGATCGGCGGCGGTCGTCCATGGTGCGCTCGCCAGAAGCAGGAGAAAGTTGGTACCGCGCCAGGCGCGAGCGAACCGGGGCAGCGACCAGATCCACAGGATCACCGCGCCCGACGAGAGCACGCCGACGTACGGCCACACGCGCCAGCCGGCCGTCGAAGCGATCGCCTTCTTGGCGAAGAAGATCGAGGACCCCATCAGCACCACGAGGAGGATCGGTCGGGAGATGGCGAGCACCGATCCCTGCAGGAAAGTCCCGCTGGCCGCGTGATCGGAGCGTTCGAGGTCCAGCGGTACGTCCAACGCCAGGACGTGCTCGAAATTGGCGTAGCTCACCGCGGTGTACAAAAGCAGGTCGACCGCGGCGACGGCCGACGCGACCCTGGGCCTGGCGTACCGGGCCACGGTCGCCACCACGGCGGCCCACATCGCCGCCACGACGACGTCGGCGATCGCTCCGCGCACGTCCAGCGCTCGCGGCATGACGTGCCGGTCGACGAGGTTGGCCGCGCGGAGGATCCAGGCGGGTACGGTGAACGCCGCGAGCAGCAACAGCCATCGCGGCACCCGACCGGAACCGTCCGGACCTCGCACCCAGCGAGCGATCCCCTTTGAGACGGGCCAGGCCATCGGCGCGCCGAATCTAGCAGGGTCTCGGCGACGTCGCGTCGGGCGAGCACGCCGTCGCTGCGGGACTGGCGAGGCACGAGACCGAAAGGAGCGTCGAGCATGTCTCGAACGTCGAGCGACGCGCCCCCGTGTCGTCCACGCGGCGATCTTCGTCCTCGCGACACGGCCCCGATCGCCGCGCGCAGGTTCCTCGCCCGACCGTCGGGGGGCCCTCGTGCCCGCGGGCGGCGCTCGCACGCCGAACGCGTCAGGGCGACGCACGCCGACGAAAGACCTCGAGCACCCTCGCGGCCGCCTGCTCGGGGCCGAGCCGGCCCGCGAGGACCGCTCGCTCGAGATCGGGCACCACCGCCGCGACGTCCGGATCCGAGCGCAGGGCAGCGACCAGCTCCTCCTCCACGGTCCGCCACATCCAGCGCAGGCTCTGCTCCTTGCGCCGTGCCTCCCACCGCCCGCTGGATTGCAGCGCGGTGCGTCGGGCCTGCAGCGCCTCCCACAGTGCGGACAGGCCGTCGCCCGTCACGGCCGAGCACGCGATCACGCGCGGAACCCAGTTTTCGTCGCGCGGCGGAACGAGGCGAAGCGCCTGGGCGTACTCGGCTCGGGCGCGCTGGGCGGGCGCCACGTTGTCCCCATCCGCCTTGGTGATGGCGACCACGTCGGCGAGTTCGAGGATCCCGCGCTTGATCCCCTGCAGCTCGTCTCCCCCTCCGGCGAGGGTCAGCACCACGAACGTGTCGACCATGTCGGCCACGACGGTCTCGGATTGACCGACCCCCACCGTCTCCACCAGCACCACGTCGAAACCGGCAGCCTCGACCACGGTCATGGTCTCGCGAGTCCGCCGCGCCACCCCACCGAGGGTGCCCCCCGACGGAGAGGGGCGGATGAAGGCGGCGTCGGAGCGCGCCAGGTTGGGCATCCGCGTCTTGTCACCGAGAATGCTCCCCCCGGTCCGCGTCGAGCTGGGATCGACGGCCAGGACGGCCACGCGGTGGCCCTGTTCGGTGAGCATCACCCCGAACGCGTCGATGAGCGTGCTCTTGCCCGCCCCCGGCGATCCTGTGATGCCCACGCGGTGCGCCGCGCCACCGTGCGGCGTCAGGGCGGACAGCAGCGCGGTCGCAGCCTCTCGGTCCTCGGCGCGCGTGCTCTCGACCAGGGTGATCGCGCGCCCGAGCGCGCTCCGATCCGCCGCGAGGACCCCCGCCACGAGCGCATCGACCGGGCTCGCCTGGGCCTTGCGCTCTTCGGTCACCGCGCGGCGGCCTCCAGGACGTCGAGGATCTCCACCGCGGCGTCGGTCAGCGCCGTGCCGGGTCCGAAGATCGCCGCGACGCCCATCTCGCGCAAGCGCGGATAGTCCTTGGGTGGAACGACGCCCCCCACCACGACCAGGATGTCCTCGCGTCCGTGGGCGGCCAACGCTTCGCGCAACTTGGGCACCAGCGTGAGGTGACCCGCGGCGAGCGAGCTCACCCCGACCACGTGCACGTCGTTCTCCACCGCCTGGCGGGCGGTCTCCTCCGGCGTCTGGAACAAAGGACCGACGTCGACGTCGAATCCCATGTCGGCGAAGCCGGTCGCGATGACCTTCGCGCCACGGTCGTGACCGTCCTGTCCCATCTTGGCCACCAGGATCCGCGGTCGACGGCCGCGCGCGCGCGCGAACGCATCGACCCGCGCGATGATTCGCTCGATTGCGTCACCCGCTCCCATCTCTGCCCTGTACACCCCCGCCACCTGTCCCGTGCGTGGCTCGTAACGACCCCACACACGCTCCAGCGCGCCCGAGATCTCCCCTACCGTGGCGCGGGCCCGCGCCGCCTCGATGGACAGCGCCAAGAGGTTGCCCTCGCCGGTCCTCGCACACCGCTCCAGCGCGTCGAGACACCGTCGGACGGCCTCGGGATCGCGCTCCTGCCGGAGCTGCTGCAACCGGGCGATCTGGGCCTGTCGAACGCTGCGGTTGTCGATCCGCAAGACGTCCACCTCGCCCTCGTCCTCCACGCGCCACTTGTTGACCCCCACCACCGCCTGACGACCGCCGTCGATCCTCGCCTGAGTGCGCGCCGCCGCCTCCTCGATGCGGCGCTTGGGCAGACCGGCCTCGATCGCCTTGGCCATGCCGCCCATGGCCTCGATCTCCTGGATCTGGGCCCAGGCCTTGCGCGCGAGTCGATCGGTGAGCCACTCGACGTAGTAGCTGCCTCCCCACGGATCGATGGTCCGGGTGATTCCGCTTTCGCACTGCAGATGGATCTGCGTGTTGCGGGCGATCCGGGCGCTGAAGTCGGTGGGCAGCGCCAGGGCCTCGTCGAAGGCGTTGGTGTGGAGCGACTGCGTATGCCCGCTGGCGGCCGCGAACGCCTCGATGCAGGTCCGCGCCACGTTGTTGTAGGGGTCTTGCGCCGCCAGGCTCCACCCCGAGGTTTGACAGTGGGTCCGCAGCATCATCGACTTGGGATTGCGCGCCCCCAGGTCGCGCATCAGCCGGGCCCACAAGAGCCGGGCCGCGCGCAGCT
>CAZYSW010000436.1:0-5266 GCA_964650105.1 uncultured Nannocystaceae bacterium | reverse complement strand
CTCCGCTGCTCGATCGGCTGCGAGAGGCCGGGA
Organism: uncultured Nannocystaceae bacterium; assembly: GCA_964650105.1. Lineage (GTDB taxonomy): Bacteria > Myxococcota_A > Polyangia > Nannocystales > Nannocystaceae > CAZYSW01. The sequence goes on along the minus strand of CAZYSW010000436.1, from coordinate 5,233 downwards.
TGCGGTTCGAGGTGCTCGGTCCGGTGTGAACTTGCGACGTGCGCGCCTTCGCAGGTGACCCTTCCCGGCGACGACGGTGCGCTTTTGGGGAGTCGAGCCCCCGACGCGCGCGCATGGCCCTACCCTTGGAACACCTTCGCGGCTCCATGCTCGTCTCGCGCCCCGGTTTCGTCTTCGTCGCGTCGATGGCGATCGCGTCGTCGCTCGTCGCATGCCGGGACGAAGCCGGGCCTGAGCAGAGCACCGAGGGCCCGGCGACCGAAGGGGCGACGACGGGGGCAACGTCGATCGACACCGAGGGGAGCGGCGAGACGGTCGGCAATCACCCACCGCCGACGCCGGTGTTGACGTCGCCGCCCGACGGCGCCGTCGATCAACCCGTCGATCTCGAGCTTTGTTGGACGCCCGTCGAGGATCCGGACGGGGATCCGGTGCGCTATCGCGTGTTCGTGAACGACTTCGAGCTCGAGCAGGGCGAGCTCGGCGAGCTCGGCCATGCAGGGCCGTGCCTGGGCCCGCTGGCCTTCAACCCCGAGCAGACCTACGTGTGGACGGTGCAGGCCTTCGCGGCCAACGACCCCGACAGCACCTCCGACAAGGCCACGCCGTTTTGGTTCACGACGGCGTCGGACGACTTCACCCAGACGGTGTTCGAGGACACCTTCGACGAGGACCGGGGCTGGGCGGTCGAAGGCGACGCGCTCACCGGCGCGTGGGTGCGGGGCAACCCGGTCATGACCGTGCACGACGGCCAGATTGCGCAACCCGACGACTGCGCCGGGGGACAGAGCTGCTACTTCACCGGCCAGAACCCCGACGCGATCGTCGTCGAAGAGGACGTGTCGGAGGGAACGACCGCGCTCGTCTCTCCGGATCTGGATCTGGCGCCCTTCGAGAACGTCACGGTGACCCTCAGCCGGTTCTTCTACAAGTCCGAGCTCGACGAGACCGGCGCCTCCTTCCGCGTCGAGCTGCTCGTTCCGGATGCCGCAGAGCCCGGCGGGTACCACTCGTTCGTGCTCGAGCAGCTCGAGCTGGCCGAGGAGGTGGAGGGCGCGAACGCGTGGATGCCCACCGAGTACGTCGGCTGCGGCTTGCCGATGCGATCGGGCTCACGGCTGCGCATCTCGGCGACCGACGTGGGGGACGGGATCGTGGAGGCGGCGATCGACTCGGTGGTGGTCACGGGACACACCGGGGACGCCGTGTGCAACGAGGGCGTGGGATCGGTGTGCGATCCGAAGGCCGCCGATGCCTGCGGGCCGGACCTGCTGTGCTGCCCTCGAGGGACGATCAACCGGGGCGTCTACCGGTGTGCCGAGCCCGTGGCGTCGCTCGACTACGCGAACCCTCCACCCGATCCGGCCTCGCCGAAGAACGGCCCGCTCGGCTGCGACGCGCCCGACCTGTTCGTGGAGCCGCAGGGAATCGCGCTCGAGCTCGACACCATCTACGTGGAGAACGACCCCCAAAACGACTACTACTGCGCGCTGCTCGAGGGATGTCTGAGCGGCACGGGCATGCGCACGGTGTTGCGGTTCGACACCAAGACGCCCAACAAGGGCTCGCGCGACGTGAAGATCGGCGTTCCGGCCAACCATCCGGACCTCTTTCACTTCAGCGCCTGCCACATGCACTACCACTTCGACGGGTACGCGGCGTACCGACTCCTCGACCCCGAGAGCAAGGTGGTCGCGAGCGGGCACAAGCAAGCATTTTGCTTGCTGGACTGGGAGAGCTGGGCGTGGCCCGGAAGCGCGCAGACCTACTCGTGCTTCAACCAGGGCATCAGCGTCGGGTGGGAGGACGTGTATGGTTTCGAGCTCGACTGTCAGTGGATCGACGTGACCGACGTGTCGCCCGGCGACTACCTGCTCGAGATCACCGTCAACCCTCCCGCGGAGGGGAACGCCGCGCCCACCCTGGTCGAGCGCGACTACACCAACAACGTGGTCACCATCCCCGTCACGCTCTGATCGTCGAGCGAGCGCGGCGACCGGGCGTGTTACAGTGATCCGTCCCGTGCCCACCCTGCCCCGCCTCTCGTCGATCGCGTTCATGGCCGCGACGGCGATGGCATGCCGGCACGATCGCGCGCAGCCCGAGCCTCCGGCCGCACCGACGCCACCCCCCTCTCCGGTGTGGGGAATCGAGGCGCTGGTGAGCACCGAGTCGTCCGTCGGGACCCGGGCCGCGGTGGAGCTGCAGTTCCAAATCGACCCGCTGGCGCCCACGCCACCGGAGCTCTTGCCCTTTTTGGAGCCGTTCTTTCGCGCGTTGGCCCGAGGCGATCACGCGTCCGCGCTCGGCTTCTTCGACCCGGACAACCGGGCGACCCAGCGCGACCTCGGCATCGGCGACGCCCAGTACATCATCGAGGGCCTGGGCGTGTCGCGGGCCAATCACCTCGGCGGGCCCTTGTTTCCCCCTCCGGACACCTACGAGGAGCTGCTGGCGGATCTCCGACGGATCACGGTGTCGGGGGTTCGGCCGATGGTGGACGGGATCGGCCAGCCCATGAACGGCTGGGTCGAGGTCCTCGGCGAGCTGGAGTTCGGATCGGGGGCGCGCTATCGGCTGTGCGTGCAAGTGAATCGCAAGGAGACGGGATGGGCCATCGCTCCTCCGGTGGGGTGACGACGCCCGAAAGGCGGGCCGCGGGGCCGGCGTCGGCGTCGTCTGCGGCCGGTCTGCGCCGTGATCGCGCCCGGACGCGGGTCGGCGACCGAGGCGGCCGCGACGTCGCGCCGCGGACGGGGGACGTGTACGGCGGGGCAGACCTCGTATAGTCGAAGCGTGAATCGTGCACGGCTCGTGCTCGCGGCCGCGCTGGGGGCCTGCGGTCCTGCGGCGAGCGACACACCCGCGGCCCCCGTCGAGCCGAGCGTCCCGCCGGTGTCCGACGAAGGGCGATCGACGCCCGACCGTCCGCCCGCCGTGGAGGAGACGCCGGTCGAGCCCGAGATCCCAGGGGGCGGACCGGACCCGATGACCCTGGAGGTCATGCATTCGACCTCCATCGGCAGTCCCAGCGAAGGTCGGCTCGAAGGGGGCGTCCCGCTCCCCTTGCACGGCCCGGGCTATCGCTTCCATCCGCAGAAGAACCCCGACCACCGGTACGGCACCGTCGAGCTGGTGCAGGCGCTGATCCGGGCCGCCGCCGCGGTCGAGGCCGAGCTTCCGGGCAACCCGCTGACGATCGGAGACATCAGCAAGCCCCAGGGCGGTGACATCCCCGGGCACGCGTCGCACCGCGCCGGGCGCGACGTGGACGTGATGTTCTATCTGCTCGACGCGCAGGGCCAGCCGTTCCCGGCCAAGGCCATCCCGCTCGAGCCCGACGGCACCGGCACGGACTACGTGGATCTCGCGATGCCCGACGACGACGTGCCGGTGAGGATCGACCTGCCGCGCACCTGGCGTTTCGTGGAGGCGCTGGTGACCGACCCCGAGGCGGACATCAACCGAATCTTCGTGGTCGAGCACATCCGGTCGATGCTCATCGAGCACGCCGAGAAGATCGGTGCGCCGGCCGAAGCCATCGAGCGGTTCGGTCACCTGACCTGCCAGCCCGGCTTCCCCCACGACGATCACTTTCACATCCGCTTCTACTGCAGCCCCGACGACATCGACGCGGGGTGCCTCGACACGCATCCCGTCTATCCGTGGCACCGCAAGAAGCTCGCGGCGCTCGACAAGGAACCGGTGCTCGCCGGCAAGCGCAAGACACCCCGGCCCAAGCTCACCAGCGTCGCCCAGGCGCGCAAGAAGGCCGAAGCGGAGATCGAATTGCACCAGGACGTGATCGATTTCCTCGACCGCCGCCAAGCCTGGGCAAAAAAGCCGCGAACCGGGCGGAAGTACTGCCGCTGATCCGTTCAGTCGTGCAGCACGGTGATCGACGTCATCACCGACACGTCGCCGATCGAAAAGCGCACCCGACACAGGCCGCGGGCGGTGCCGATGCGCCGGTAGAGCCGCAATCCCAAGAGCAGCTCGCCCGATTGCATCGTGCGCTCGGGGAGCACCTCGAGGGCGAACCCCGGGCTTTCGGGGATGCACTGCACGGCGTAGGGATCGAGCTGGGTCCCGCGGAGCCTGGCGACGATCACGTTGCCCGAGCGCACGGTGCTGCCCTGAAATTGCACGGCCGAGATGACGGGAGCCTCGGCCGCACCGGGATTCGCCCGTCGGGGGATCCCCTTCCGACCGGCATCCTCGAGCGCGGCACGGGTCAGGGCGTGGAGGGGGATGCGGGCGACCATTGCCTCCGAAGAGAAGCAAGGAGACGGCCAAGCATGGCGGTCGTGCCATCGAGTCTCGAATTTTCAGCGAGTTAGCCCGCGATCGCCCTCGGGATCGATGGGGTGTCGCGTGGACATTCTCGCCTCATCCGTGGCTGCTCTGTCAGCCTGCGTGCGCGTGCGAGGTGTGGGTGTCCTGGACGGCGCTGGGGTGAATGCCGGCCCGGGCTTCTCGTCGAACCCGCCCCGATGGCCCCCAATCCCCTGGTGCAACGCTGTTTCTCCGTAAACGCGGACATCGCGCAGCACTCGCGGCTATGATGGTTCGGTCACGGGGACCCCCATCGGAAACATCCGACATGTCGGTGTCCACCTCACGAGGATTGTGACGAAGATGCTCGAGATCATCCGAAACGCTCTCCTGGGTTCGATCTTGTGTGCCACCGGCGTGGTCCCGGCCCACGCCGCCGCGTCCGAGCCGGTCGCCGAACAGCAGACCAAGCTCGTCGCCATGGTGAAGGTCGAGATCAAGCAGCAGAGCGGCAAGGTCGTCAAAACCGAGCCGCGCGCGATCGAGTGGGACGAGGAGAGCAACGTCCGGTTGGAGTCGGACGGCCACGTGCACGACGTCAGCCTGCAGATTCGCAAGCAGGACGATGCGGCCAAGAAGCTCAACGTCACGATGGCCTACGAGGTCGACGGCGAGCCGGTCATCGCCCCCTTCGCGTTCGACACCACCGCCAAGAAGCGCGAGATCATCCGCACCGACGGTGGCATCGCGCTCGCCATCACGGTGACCCCCAAGCGGGTGAAGGTCGAAGCCCCCAAAAAGCGCGACAAGATCGAGGGGAGCGACAGCGACCAGCCTCTCGACGGTCTCGAGCCCGAGTGATCGGTGGGGCGCTCGAGCACGTCGACCCGGATCTCCGCACACGCTCGGCGCGGGCGCCCCGGCCCGGTCGCGGCACGCCGCCCCCGGGACCGCCTGC
>CAZYSW010000435.1:0-5283 GCA_964650105.1 uncultured Nannocystaceae bacterium | reverse complement strand
CGTGCGATGCGACTCGAGCAACGTCGCGCGATGCGACAGAGGACGAGTGATGACTTATGGCTCGTGGTGGTGCCCGCAACCGCTCTGGCCCCGCGCCGGACCCCAACTCTGCACGCTCTGAGCGTCGCGGCTTCAAGCTGACTGCGCTTCCCGCCGAGGGTTACGCCGGCCCTGTTCCTGACTTCCCGCTGCCGTCGGCGTCCGATCGTGAGCTCGAGGTCTGGGGCCGACTCTGGCGCACCCCGCAAGCTTGCGCGTGGTCGATGCCGTCCGAGTCCTGGCGCACCCCGGTCGTCGCGATGTACGTGCGTACTCTGGTCCGTTGTGAGGACCCCGAGGCCCCCGCGGCCCTGCTGGGCCAACTCCACCGCTTCGCTGACCAGATCGGCATGACGACGGCCGGCCTGGCTGAGATGGGTTGGGCTGTGGCGCGTGATGAGGTGGCGGAGAAGGCCGCTGAGAGGTCGCGGGCGTCCGTTCGCCCGAGCTCTGCGCGTGACCGCCTGACGGTGGCCCCGAGTGTCGGTCAATGACGATCTCGCTCTGACTTTCAGCCCGCTCCAGAGCCTCGGTGTTCTGGTGGCGGACTGGATCGAGCACCACTGCCGTGTTCCCTCTGGGGTTTACGAGGGTGAGTCGCTGCGCCTGAACGGCTGGCAACTTTTCTGCACGGTGAACCACTACCGGGTCAAGCCGAAGGCGGTCTATGACCCGCGCCGCTTGAACGACCCGTTCTATTACCGCCGCTCGGTCATCGTTGGTCCGCAGAAGTGCGGCAAGAGCCCGATGGGTGCCGCGATCCTGCTCGCCGAGGGTGTCGGGCCGACACAGTTCGCGGGGTGGGCGCAGGGCGGCGAGGTCTACCGCTGCGAGGACTATGGCTGCGGGTGCGGGTGGGAGTACCCCTACGCGCCTGGCGAGGCGATGGGTGTCCCGAGAAGCAAGTCCCTGATCGGTCTGCTTGCGTTCTCCGAGGATCAGACCCAGAACGTCTACGAGCCTTTGCAGACGATGATTCAGTCCGGCCCGCTGGCTGAGTTCGTCAAGGTGCGCGAGGGTTTCATCCGGCTGCCGAACCGCGGGATGATCCTGCCGCTGTCGAGCGCCGCCCGCTCGAAGCTCGGCAAGCCGCTCACTGGGGCGCTCGCCGACGAGTCGGGGCTCTACACGAAGTCGAACCGAGTCCTGGACACCTGGCAGACGATCCGCCGCTCTGTGGCGGGTATGCAGGGCCGCACGATCGAGCTCACGAACCCGTGGGACCCGATGGAGAACTCGGCGGCGCAGCAGGCGTTCGAGTCTCGTGCGGCGGACATCTTCCGCTACTACCGGAAGCCTCCTGCGGATCTGTCTTACGGCAACAAGCGGGACCGCGCGAAGATTCACGATTACGTGTATGCCGACTCGCCGTGGGTCAATCCGCGGTCGATTGACGCGGAGGCTGCCGAGCTCGTCGAGACGGACCCGACGCAGGCTGAGCGGTTCTTCGGGAACCGGCTCGTGCAGGGACTTGGGGCGTTTCTCACTGAGGCGCAGGTGGCTGAGTGTGTTGCGACCCACGAGCCTGAGCGCCGCATCTCCCTTGGCTTCGACGGGTCGACCTCGGGTGACTGGACCGCGATCCGCGCCGAGACTGTCGACGGGCACCGCTTCACCCCGACGTACACCGTGGGTGATGAGGTGCGTGTCACGGTCTGGAATCCCGCTGAGTGGGGTGGTCGAATCCCGCGCGGTGAGGTTCGGGCAGCCGTTTCAGAGATCTTCGCCAAGTACGACGTGTCGCGTATGTACTGCGACCCTCGCGACTGGCGCACCGAGATCGAGGAGTGGGCGCTGTTGTACGGCGCTGAGCGTGTCGTTGAGTGGCCCACGAACTCGATTGGGCGCATGTACGAGGCGCTGAACCGTTACCACACGGACATTCTCGAGCGGGCCACGACGCATGACGACGACGTGACCTACAGGACCCACGCACTCAACGCCAGGAAGGTCGCCAAGCCCGGCGACAAGTACATCCTCGGCAAGCCCTCAGACCACCAGAAGATCGACGTTCTGATGGCCGACATTCTCGCCCACGAGGCTGCCGCGGACGCGCGGGCCGAAGGTTGGGCTGACCCGGTGGATAGCCGCATGTTCGTTTTTGGACGGTGAGAGGAGGCCGCCGTGGCGCTGACCTCCGAAGAGTCAAACCTCATCGCATCGCTCGAGCAGGATGCCAACAGGTACGAGTCCCGCGACGCCCTCATGTCGCAGTATTACGAGGGTGAGCAGGTCCTCATTCACATGGGGCTCGCGGTTCCGCCTGAGCTTCGGATGTTCACCACGGTCGTCAACTGGTGCCGCGTCATGGTGGACACGATCGAGAATCGCCAGGACGTGAGGGCGATCTTGCTGCCTGGTGAGGAGCGCGCGAACGACCGGTTGCGGGCGATCTGGGAGGCGAACAACCTCGACTCCGACCTGACGTTGCTCAACCTCGACCGCATGATCTATGGGCGTTACTTCCTGTCCGTGGGCGCGAACGAGGATGACAAGAGTCTGCCGCTGGTCACTGTTGAGTCTCCGCGCCAGATGACGGTGCGGATCGACCCGCGTAAGCGCGTCATTGAGGCCGCCCTGCGACTGTATGGGCGCACGGAGGGTGACCCGGAGCCGAAGCTCGGCACGCTGTACCTGCCGAACGTCACAGTGTGGATCGAGAAGGGCGACAAGGGCTGGGTCGAGGTCGACCGCGACGTGCACAACCTGGGCCGCGTCCCTGTCATCGCCGGCTTCAACCGCCGCCGCTCGGGGGAGTGGCTGGGGCGCTCGCAGATGGCCGACATCATCCCGGTCGTTGACGCCGCCGCTCGCACGCTGACGAACCTCCAGCTCGCCGTCGAGACGCACGCCGTCCCGCAGAAGTGGGTGCTCGGCGTCTCCAAGGGCGACTTCGTGGGCAAGGACGGCCAGCCGCTTCCCGAGTGGCTTGCCTACTACTCGGCGATCTGGGCGAACCAGAGCAAGGACGCAAAGGTCGGGCAGTTCGCCGCCTCGGACCTCAAGAACTTCCACGAGACGGTCAACCTCTACGGCCAGCTCGCCTCGACCGTCACCGGCTTCCCCGCCCGCTACTTCGGCCAGTTCACGACGAACCCCCCGGCTGAGGGCGCGATCCGTGCGGACGAGAACCAGATGGTCAAGTCAATCGAGCGGCAGAACACCCAGGTTGGTACTGCGATCGGTTGGGCGATGGGTCTGGCGTGGCGGTTCGCTACGGGTGAGTGGGTGGACGGCAACCGGATCGCTACTGAGTGGTTCGACCCCGGCACGCCGACGCTCTCGCAGCGTGAGGACGCCCTGTCCAAGCGTCGCGCGTCTGGCGTCCTGTCCCGTGAGGGTTACTGGGACGATCTGGGCTGGTCGGAGCCGCGTAAGGATCGCGAGCGCAAGCGCCTTCGCGACGAGGCGAACGACATGCTCGGCATCGAGCCGCCCGAGAAGCCTCTGCCGCTGAGCGATGGCTGATGTGCCGGCCGCTGCGGGCTACTACTACGCCTCGCTGCGGTCGATTCGCCGCGCCGCCCAGGCTCGTGCAAGGGCACTGTGGCGGCAGGTTGCTATCGACCATCTCGACGACTCGTGGTCGAGGGTCGCTCCGCTGGCGGTTCAGGCGATCGCCTCGGCGCAGGTGGAGGCGGCGGCTGCTGGTGCCACCTACGGGGCCTTCGCCCTGGCAGAGCAAGGCTCGTGGGTCGCACCTGACGCCTTCGTGGACCCCCGCAGCTTCGGCGGTGGCTGGTCGTCGTCGGGTGCGCGGCTCGAGCAGACGCTCTCGGTGCCTCTGATCCGCACCAAGGAGGCTGTGGCGGCCGGCGCGGGAACGATTCAGGCGCTCTCGACCGGCTGGAACACCCTCTCTGGCATCGTTGCGCTGCAAGTCGCGGACGCGGGCCGGGTCGCAGCGGGCATCGACGTAGCAGCCCGCCAGAGCGTCGGGTACGTCCGGATGCTCAACCCCCCGTCCTGCGACCGTTGCGCCGTCCTGGCGGGCCGCTGGTACCGCTGGAACGCTGGATTCCGCCGCCACCCAGGATGCGACTGTGTGCACGTCCCCTCGCGCACCGGCTCGACCGCGGCGGCGCTGTCCGAGGGGCTGATCGACGACCCCTACGCCTACTTCAACTCGCTCGACGAGGCCGAGCAGGACCGCATGTTCGGCAAGTATCAGGCCGAGGCGATCCGCGACGGCGGCGACATCTACCAGGTGGTCAACTCCAAGCGCGGCCGTCAGGGTGCGTTCACGACCGAGGGCACGAGTCGCCGAGGCTACGCACGCAGCGTGCTGCGCCCCGGTCAGCGCCGCATGACCCCCGAGACGATCTACCGCCTGCACCCCCGCCGCGAGGACGCCCTGCGCGCGCTGCGCGAGCACGGCTACATCCTCCCCGGCGGCCAGGTTCCCGGCGGCTCCCTGCGCGGCGTCGTCGAGGGCTACGGAGCGCTCGGTCGAGGCGGAACCCGCTTCGGTGCCCGCGAGGCGTTCGAGTAGGCCCGCCGCACCGGGGCTCGCACCGGGTCGCGCTACACGATGACCGCCGCCGAGCGTCGACTCTCCGACGCCGAGGCCCGCTACAAGGCCGTTCTCGAAGGCCGCAACCCCCTTGGTCGGACTCCGCTCACCCCGCAGATCGCGGCGAGCGTCGAGGCCGACTACCGACGCTGGCTGCTCACGGGCGGCCAGGTCTTCTAAGCCCCCGCCCGCGCGACGCGGTGACGGGTCCCCTACCCAGCGATTGGGAGTACCCATGTCGGAGACGACTGCGGCACCTGCCGCGACTGAGAACACCGAGCCCACGACGCAGGGCGACCCTGCCGACAAGCCGCTCGGACCCAACGGCGAGAAGGCCCTCGACGCCGAGCGTGCCGCCCGTAAGGCGGCAGAGAAGAAGCTCGCCGCATACGAGGCCAAGCTCAAGGAGATCGAGGACGCGAACCTCTCGGAGATCGAGAAGGCGCAGAAGGCAGCCGCTGAGGCGCAGGCCAAGCTCGATCAGATCGCACGAGAGAACCTGCGCAACTCCGTGGCGCTCGCGAAGGGCGTCCCCGCGGACCTTGTGCAGTTCCTCAACGGCGACACCGAGGACGACCTGAACGCTCAGGCGGACACGCTCCTCGCCCGTCTCGCCGCCGCTCCGACGACCCCCAAGCCGGACCTGTCGCAGGCGTCTACCGCCGGCGAACCGGGCCGGCCGCTTCCCCTCAACGGAGACCCGCTCGAGGCGGCGCTGCGAGCCAAGCTCG
>CAZYSW010000434.1:0-5289 GCA_964650105.1 uncultured Nannocystaceae bacterium | reverse complement strand
GGGCCAGCAGGTACAGGCCCCGCTGGTTGATCTCCGAGACGAGGAACTCGGCGTCCTCGTACATCTCGTCGGAGTTCTTGAGGAACGCCGCGATCTTCTTGAGCGCGTCGGTGCGGGTCGTCGGGTCCGCGAAGTGGATCTGCGGCTTCGCGCCGCCCTCAGCGACCGTCGCGAACGCGCCCTCGACCGCACCCTCCACGAGGTACGTGACGGCGTTGCTGCCCGCACCCAGGGTGCCCGTGCCGAACACGTCCGACACGACCGGGCGACGCAGCCCGCGAACCACGGTGCGGTCGAACGTCGTCAGGAAGTTGCCCGCCGACGACGGGATCGTGTGCGTGTCGGTGTTGGCCTTCGCGGGTGGCGACCACTCGGGGGCCGCGACCGTGGCGCCGGAGATCGTCTTGACCCGCTCCAGCCCCTTCTGGCCGACCGACTTCACGAAGTGCTCACCGAGCGACTTCGCCGGCTCGTCGCCGTCCTCGTCGGCGCCCTTGCCAGCGGGCACCAGATCGGCGATGCGTGCCATCAGAGCGTCGGACTTCTCCGCCGCCTTGATCTGCTTCTCGAGCTCGTCGGCCTTGGCCAGGTGGCCGTCGACCTCCGCCTGCTCCTCGTCGGTGAACGCCCGACCCTCGGCCTTGACCCGCTCTGCGATCTCACGGGCGGCCTTGAGGGCGGCCTCACGCTGCTGCTTGAGGTTCATCCTCAGTCCCTTTCTGCGATGGAAATGACCGCCAGGACGGCGTCGACGGACGACCCCGAAGCGGGCTCCTCGGACTTGGCCCGCGAGGGCTCCTCGTCCTTGGCCGGCTGCGTGTCGCTGGCCTTCGGTTCCTGGTCTGCCTCGGCTGCCGCGATCACGGCACCGATGGCCTCCTGCGCGGCGCGCAGGGAGTCGATGTGCTTCTGGGCCAGCACGCGGCCCGCCTTGACGCCGTCAGCGAGCGCGTCAGCCTGCGCCTTCACGGCAAGGATCTCGGTGTCCTGGTTCGCGCCGATCGGCACGACGGACACCTCGTAGAGCGACAGTTCGCGCAGCTCGTTGACCTTCTGCCCGTCGACCTCGATCTGGCCCTCGTCGAGGACGTCGTAGGCGAACGACATCTGGTCGATGCGGCGACCCTTGAGTAGCCGGTACGTCTGCGCGGCCTTCGGGTTGTCGAGGTCAAGCTGGGCGGTGACGAGCAGTCCGCGCTCGTCCTCCTCGGCCTTGACGACGTGCCCGATGTTGAAGTCGGGGTCGTCCATCCGGTGCCCGAACAGCACGGGGATGACGGAGTCCTTCGCGGCCCACTCCTCGAGCGTCTTGGCGAAAGCTCCCGGGGCGACGATGTCGCCGTAGGAGTCGGGGGTGCGGGTGAACGTGCTCGCGTAGGCCGTGAACTGGCCCTCTTCGAGCCCGTCGTCCGGGCCGGCCTTGACCCGGACGGGTGCGTTCTTGAAGCGTCGCATGTGCCCTCCTCCGGGCAGGTGAAAGCGCCGGACGGATGCCCGGTCGGTCAGGGAGTTGGGTCAGGGAATGTTGATCTCGACGTCGCAGTAGCAGCCCGCGACCTCGTCCGCGCCGCCGGCAGGGTCGCCGGGCCAGTTCATCCCGTTCGAGAACAGCTCCTCGACGCCGACGGTCTCGCCGTTCATCGCGGCGTGGGACGCCCGCGGGTTTCCCGAGGTCGTTATCCACGTCTTGGTCGCCCGGTTGCCCGCAACCTGCTTCACCGCCTCGGTGGTGGCGAACGCCGAAAACGTTGTCACCAGCGCAGCCGCAGCGGACGGCACGCGCGAGGACTCCGCGACGTCGAACACGCCAGCCGGGGTCGAGCCCTCCGCGTCATCGTCGAGGTCGCCGTCGAGGGCGGCCTGGATCTGGTCGCGGGTCGTCGCGTTGATCATCCCGGCGCGCGAGTCAGCGACCGCCCGCAGGAACTTGAGCGTCCGCTCCTCGTCGTAGGCGTCCGGGCTGAACCCGATCGACTCCAGCACCTCCGCCGACACGTGCGCCGCGGTCGACAGGGCGAGGGCGTACAGGTCGTCGGAGAGCTCGGCGTCCCACCGCTCCGCGTCCCACCAGTCCCCGTCAGCCTTCGACCCCAGCGCAGCCAGCACGGCCGAGCGCTGACGGGCGAAGAACCGGGACAGAACCTGCGCGGCCTTCGCCTCAAACGACTGCGGAGCGCGCGCCTTGAACCGCACGCCCTGCGCGTCGGACTTGATCGCCCGCACGCCATCCGAGCGGAGGTTCTGAGACCCCGAGTCCTGCGGGGACGCCTGCCCACCGATGAGGACGTTCAGCGGCGTCACGAGCCGGGCCGCGTCACCACCCATCGCGGGCAGGTTGAACCGTGCACGACCCTCGTCCGCCGACATGATCGGGCGACCCACCAGGGTCGACATGACGGCAGCCTGCTCCTCGAACGACCCCTGCAACTTCTCGTTGATGTTGAACTCGACGTAGTACCGTGCCGGGTCGACGTCCAGCATCGGCAGCAGGAACGTGTTCAGGCGGTCCTCGATCTGCGCGAGCATCGGACCCAGCGTGTCCCCGTACAGCATCCGGCGGAACTCACGCACGTTCGAATAGTTCGCGTTGTCGAGCTGGCCGACCATCGTCGGGTTGACATGGAACGCGGACGCCACCGTGGCAAGCGCCAACTTCGCGCCCTCGACGAACTGCTGCTCCTGGGCGTTGAAGTCGATCCGCTTGAGGGTCATGCCGTCCTCGAGGATCGGCGTCCCACCGGCCTTCGGGCCGCGCCCGGTGTACTTCGCGTACCAGTCCTCACGGAACTGCTCGCGAGCCTCCGGGGACCATGCAGGCGCGTCCTTCGGGCGCTCGAGCACCGCGGACACCCGGCCGCCGCGCTTCCACACCTGCCCCCGGTACCGGGACGCCTCGATCTGCTCCTTGAGCGTGTCCTTGAGCGCCTCGATCGTCGGCGACCCGCCACCCGGGCGGCCCGGCGCGTACCCCGTGAACGCGAGGATGTTCGCGGGGTCGATGTCCACGTACCGGCCGTCGTAGGACACCCGGTACGCCTTCACCTCGAACGCGTTCGCCATGATCGGCGTCACCCACGACGGCGGGAGGCGCCGGATCATCGTCCCGCCCGACACCTGCGACGACGGACCCACGCACCAGTACGCCGCGTCGTACAGGGCCATGTCACCCACGAGCGCGTAGATCAGGTCGTAGGTCGTCATGTTCACGTCAGGCTGGCGCAGTGCCCGCGCCACCGGCGACTGCCGGTCCCGCACCCGGTCCGTGTCAGACACCCGCTCGAACGTGTGCAGCCCGAGCTGGGCCACGTTCCGTGCCAGGAACGACACCACCGTCCGAAGGTGCGGCTGCGTGCGGAACATCTGCGCCGGCGACATCCCATCGATCAGGTGCGCCAGATCCTCCCCGCCGACCCACTGGACGTTCGGGGTGAAGTGCAGGGTGCCGCCGCTGTTACGGCGCAGAATCGTGTCCCAGAAACCCACGGCGACCCCCTTCCGATTAGATCGACATGACGCCGCGCGACTCATACGCCGACACGGTCACAGGCGAAGGGGAACCAGCCGCCCACGCAGCCAACGTCGCAGCCTCAAGCGGAGAGATGTCCGACGAGGACGCCTTACGCCCCCACGCCCACCGCTCCCCGACGGTGCGCTTCGCAGCACCACCGACAGCCTCGTTGAGCTCGGGGTAGTCGCCGTGACGCAGCAACCCTTCCTGCACCAGCGAATGGATGCCCGCGCACGCGTCCAGCACGTCCGCCGTGGACGCCACCCGCAGCCGCACACCCGCCCGCTCCAAGTGCGGGATCAGGACAGCCGCCGGGCCGCGACCGTCGATCACGACGTCGACCTCGTAGGCGTCCTGCAACTCCTTGACCCGGTCCACCGTCCAACCGGTGCCGGGGCCGTGCTGCAACGGCTTCACGTGCGTCACGTCGCCGTCCACCGCCGCGGCCACGATCGCCGAGCGAGACAGGTCCATCGACGACGCCACAGCGAGCGCACCAGGCGGCACAGTCGGCGGATCACCCGCACACGCACCCCACTTGCCGCGCCCGAACACGTCCACGCGCTTCGACGGGTCATCCCAGATGCCCAGGCCCTCACGCAGGAACGACTCCGGGCCGAGCTTCTTCCGCATCCGCAGAATCGCCTCAGCGGGCGTGTCATCCGGGAAGGACGGGTTCGCCTTCGCGACCTGCTCCCAATCCCGGTCAGACAGCGGCGCCGGCGGCATCGTCGGGTCGTAGTTCTCGTCCGCCCCGAACTCCACCCAACCCGTGTCGTGGTCCTCACCGCTGAGGACCTCGGTACGCATCCGCGTGAAGACCTCGCCGCGGTCCAGCGTGCCCTGCGGTGGCTTCGGTGGCGTGCCCATGAACAGCAGCAGCGCACCCGACGGCTGCCGGGACTGGTTCGTCGCCGGGACCATCGCGTCCAGCGCGTTCTCCGTGAGGATCTGCGCCTCATCGAAGATGAGCACGTCGACCTCGTCGAACCCGCGGCCGAACTCGTGCTCACGCGCACCGAACAAGATCCGCGACCCGTTGTGGAACTCGACCGCTTCCTCGCCTGACCCGCGCACGATCCGCTTGATGTGCGGCGCGATCTTCTTCCGCCGCGCGAACCCCTGCATCTTCTTGAACGTCTCTTCGGCCGTCCGCGTCCGGTGCGCCGTCCAGATCACCGTCAGGTTCGGGAACAGCAGACACAGCGCGAACACGATCGCGCCGACCAGGAACGTCTTACCGACCTGCCGAGGGATCGACAGGCCCGTCCCACCGATCGTCGCCGCGTACTTCCCATCCGCGCGCTTCGCGAGGATGACCCGCCCGACGCCGGGCTGCCACGGACGAAACGAGATCCCCAGATCCCGGCACTTCGCCTGCACCGCCGGCCAACCCGTCGACACCACACCCGACGGCAGGACGACATGCTTCGCGAGCTCAGACAGCCGAGGCGTCAAACTCCTCGTCGGGGACCTCTGCATCCTCAGCCGCCTCCTGCTCGGCCGCCGCGGTGAGCGCCTCGATCTCCTTCGAGATGAGCGAGAGCTGACGGTGCAACGCCGCCTTCGCCGGACCCTTCTCGTCAGGCAACGACGTCGCGATCTCCCGACGCTGAGCCAGCAGGATCTCGAGGTAGTCGCCACCCTCGATCGCCTCAGCGAGCGTCTTCGGCTTCGCGGGCTTGACGGGCTTCTCGTCAGGAGCGACCGCGCGCAGCTTGGTCTTCGCCATCGCGGACCACCTCCCCGGCACGAAAAAAACCTCGTAGATAGACGATGAC
>CAZYSW010000433.1:5096-5321 GCA_964650105.1 uncultured Nannocystaceae bacterium | reverse complement strand
GCCGCCTCCGACGCGGCTGCCTCCTCCGGCGGCGGCGCCACCCTTGCGATACCCGGGACGTCGCTGCGTTCGTCCAGACATTCGTTTTCAGGTTAGCAACCCCGGCCGAAAGTCCCGTGCGGCGGCGTCGACACGGCCGACGGCCATCACGGCCGTCGGTGCCCGATCGCGTCCTCGCGACGTGCTTGTCGGTGGGCTCAGGGCAGGAGCACCGACGAGCCCCGG
>CAZYSW010000433.1:0-5086 GCA_964650105.1 uncultured Nannocystaceae bacterium | reverse complement strand
GCCGAATTGCCACCGGCTGCGAGTCAACTTTCACCGGGTGGCCCGGTGCTCGAGATCGGCATGCGCACGGGGGGCCTCGGCGAGCGCATAGCGCTGCCGCACCTCGACGCGCACGACGCCTCGCCGCAACACGTCGAACAGGGCGCCCGCGGTCACGAGCAGCTCCTCGCGCGTGGCGGTGTAGTCCATGAGCGTCGGACGCGTGAGGTACAGCGAGCCCTTGCGGGCCAGCAACGTCACGTCGAAGGGCGGTGGCTTCCCCGACGCGTTGCCGAAGCCCACCAACATGCCGCGCGGTTGCAGGCAATCGAGCGAGTCCAGGAACGTCGCCGCCCCGACCGAGTCGTAGACCACCGGGACCCCGCATCCGTCCGTCAGGGCGCGGACGCGTTCGACGAAGCTCTCCCGGGTGTAGACCACCGGATGCGTGCAGCCGTGCGCGCGCGCGAGCTCGGCCTTCTCGTCGCTTCCCACCGTGCCGATCACGGTGACCCCCAACTCGCGCAACCACTGGCAAGCGATGAGGCCCACCCCACCCGCCGCCGCGTGCCACAGCACGGTCATGCCCGGCCGAACGGGGAACGTGCGTCGGATGAGGTACTCGACCGTCATCCCCTTGAGCAGGGACGCGGCGGCCGTCTCGTGGTCGGCGTCGTCGGGCAGCGGCACCAGGACCGCGGCCGGAAGCGTTCGCCGCTCGGCGTAGGCGCCCAGCGGGCCACCCGCGTAGACGACCCGCTGCCCGGGTCGAACCTCGGTGACCGCCTCGCCGACCGCCTCGACGACGCCCGCCGCCTCCATCCCGATCCCGCTCGGCAGGTCGACGGGGTACAGGCCGCTGCGATGGTAGGTGTCGATGAAGTTCAAGCCGATCGCGTGGTGGCGAACGACGGCCTCGTGGGGCCCGGGTGTCCCGACCTCCACGTCTTCGAGCTTGAGCACCTCGGGCCCGCCATTGTGTCGAATTCTGATGGCTTTGGTGACCGACATCGTTTTCTCTCCTCAGGCGAAGCCGGGGAGGCTCGCGAACCCGTACGTGTGCTCCTCGTCGCCGAACACGTCCATCGAGGGGGAGGCTAGCAGGGTATGAAGACGTCGTCCCCGTCGCGGCGACGGAATGCGTCGCCGCGCCCTTCCGTCCGCGCGGACGCGCGTCTCTACTCGACGACCTGATCGATGTACAGGCCGGCGGCCGCGTTCACGCCGTGGACGTCGGCGGCTCCGGAGCGTTCGAACGTCGAGAGGATCGTGTCGGCATCGAGGTCACCGAACGCCTGGGCCGTGAACTGACAGCTCCCGAAGCCACTGAGGCCGTTGGTCGCCACGAAGTCGTAGTGGAAGTAGTGCGCCTGTTCCTGGGCGAAGTTGAGAGCGTTCCAGATCGGGTTGTCTTGCCACAGGCTCATGTCGTAGTACCCGGGGTTGGCGCCGCCACCGACCGCGGGAACACAACGACCCCCGGGACCGAGGTTGCAATCGACGTTCGGCGTGAAGCCGGCGGATCCACCCGATGGTTCGTTGGGCGGATGGGGACACCGGTGCGGGGCGTTGTTCGCGATCTGCCCACCTTGACCCAACACCTCCACTTCGCCGCGATCGACGTGCTCGGTGCGGAAGAACGCGACCGTCGAGTCGAACATCTTGGCGATCTGCTGCCGTGCCTCCGCCGTCTTGGTGCGGCGGATGTAGAGCATCACGGTGGGGATCGCGATCGCCGCCAGGATGCCGAGGATCGCCACCACGATCATCAGCTCCACCAGCGTGAACCCGCCGCTTCTTCGTCGGCTCGTGTCGTGCCCGGCGTTCCAGCGCAGCGTCATCCCGTGACCCCCGAGGCAAGCATGCAGTGTCGAGCGCAGGGATTGCCACGCTCGAAATGCGAGGTCTCGGTCCCCACGGGCCTCCCGATGTGCATATGGCCTGCCGCATCGACGCCCGTCCCATTTTCGAATGATCTCAACCGTCGCGTCCACCCCCCTGGCGATCTCGTGCGCAAGGTCGCGCATCGCGGCGACAATTCACGCGGAAGGGGGTGCCGCGAACTGTCACCGGGCCGCACCTGACCCGACCCCGGTCGCCCGCGCCCTTTTTCGGCCGACCTCGGCGGGTTACGCTGCAAGGAGCGGTGAACACGGTGAACGTCGATCCGGCCCGGGGCCAGGTCAGCGACCTTCGTCGAGTCAGTGCTCCACGGCTCTTGTTCGCGTTGTTGTCGCACCGATTCAGCGGCACCGTCCAGATCGAGCAGGTCGAGCCGCAGCCCGGCTCGCGAGCGTTGCGGTCGATCGGCGGGATGCCGGTTCAGTTCGACTGGGTCAGCGACGGGACCCGGTTGGGCGAGCTGCTGGTGAGCGCGCAGGTGCTGCCGCAGTCGGCCGTCGGCGCCGCGCTGCGAGACACCAGCCCCGAGCGTCCGCTGGGTCGCGTGCTGCAGGACGAGGGGTTGGTCGATGCCGCCGCGATCAAGCGCGCGCTCCGGGAGCAGACCGAGCGCAGGCTCCTGGCCCTCTTCGCCCTCCGATCGGGACGGATCGAATTTCACCCTGCACCCGCCGATGCCTCCAGCCCGGCGACCAAGGATCTGGCCGCGGTCGATGCTCTGGCCCTCATCGCGCGCGGCGTCTTCGAGCACTACGACGCCGCACGGGTGCTCGAAGAGGTGCCGGGGCTCGACAGCGGCGTGGTGAAGGCCGGCCCGGCCCTGGAAAAGTATCGGGCGCGCTTCGAGTTGGGTCCTCGGTGGGATGCCGTGGTCGCGTCGTTGCTCGAGCGGCCGGGGACGGTCGGAGAGCTCACCGATCGAACCGGGGTGGATCGGTTGTCTGCCCTGCGCGTGGCCTACATCTTGTGCGTGTGCCAGATGGCCGTGGTCGAGGCACCGATCGCGGCTTCGGACGCGGCGGGGCTGTCGAGGCGCATCGCCGCGCTCGCCGAGTTGGTGCGGCAGGGGGCGCCTGCCCACGCGGTGCTCGGGCTCGACGAGAGCGCGACGCTCGACCGCATCGACGCCGCCGTCCGCGAGTTGGAGCGCCTGCTCGATCCCCGAACCCATCCCGAGGACTTCCCCACGGCGACCCGCGAGAAGGTGCGGCAGGTCCAGGAGGCGCTGCCGAGCCTCGCCGCCGCGGCCCGCGATCAGCGACTGGTCGTGCTGGAGTCGTCGTCCCGCCGCCTCCTCAAGGAGTCCCAGTGGGCGCGGGCGCTTCCGCTGGTCGAGGAGCTGGCGGCCGCGCACAAGGGCGATCCCTCGCTGCGAGCCTGGCTCGCCTGGTGTCGGTATCAGACCTCGCGCAAGTCGGAGCGAGACGCCAAGCTGTGCCTGGACGCGCTCACGCGCATCGTCGAGGCGGACGACGACCTCGCCCATGCACACTACTGCCGGGGGCTCGTCCTCGAGGACCTGGGGCGAACGTCACCGGCGATCGCCGCCTTCGAGCGCGCCGCGGCCCTCGACGGGTCGCTCCTGGATGCCGAGCGCCGGATTCGTGTCCTCCGAGCGTCGGCCGACAAGCCCGAGCGGAGCAAGGCAGGGCGCTCGCACGTCGACGCGTCTTCGGTCTCGATGTCGGCGATCCGACGCGGCGACCGACACCCGTTGCTCAGCGGTTCCTGGCGCAAGATCTGGATCCTGACCGGCGTCTTGCTCGGCCTCCTCGTCGTGGCCCAGATCGTGTTGCGCCTGGATTTCTAGGGACGATGCGGAGCGTCATCGATCGCGCAGGGCCGGGAGGCGGATCTCCATGCGGCAGCCTCCGTCGGCCGGAGGGCGCGGGCCGAGGGTGCCGCCGTGGCGGCGCACGATCGCTCGTGCGATCGTGAAGCCGATCCCCAGGCCCGAGCGATCGCTGCGGGGGCGAAAGGGGCGAAACAAATCCGGCCAGTCCTCTTCGGGGATCCCCGGGCCGTCGTCGTCGACGGTGACCACGACGTCGTCGCCCTCGGCGCGTACCGAGACGGCGAGGCGGGACTTCGCGAACCGCAGGGCGTTGTCGATGATCTCCATGAAGGCGCGCCGCAACAGCGAAGCGTCGCCGGACACGGCGGGCAAATCCGGATCCACCGACGCCTCGAGCGCGACCTTGCTGCGCTTGCGGATCGATCGGACCTGTTCGATGGCCTGCTCGACCTCGAGCCCCGGGTCGACGCGTTCGCGCTGCATCTCGAAGCCGTCGCCCTCCAGACGCGCCAGCAACGAAAGGCGCGTCGCCATGTTCTCGATCTGCCGAACCGAGCGGTGCGCGAGCTGGATGAGGTGCGCATGCGCGGAGGGGGCATCGTGCGCCAGCGAGCGTTCGAGCTCCTTGAGCGTACCCCCCACCACGCCCAGCGGCGTACGGACGGCGTGCGCGAGGCGGGACGGGAAGTCCTGGCGGAGGAAGCGAAGGGCTTCCTCGTTCGCTGTCGAGTCCTCGCTCATGACGGCTTCTCGAACTTGTCGAGGCGTCGATACAGCGTACGGCGATCGAGGCCCAGCACCCTGGCAGCCTGCGACTTGTTTCCGCCCATGAGCTTGAGCACCTTGGTGATGTAGCGCCGCTCGAGCTCTTCGAGGGTGGGAAGCTCCGAGGGATCCTCGGTCGACACCACCACGTGGTCGGCGACGTAGTCGCGAATCTTCTTGGGCAGGTCCTCGACGGTGATGTGGTCGAATCGCGTGAGGGCGACGGCTCGCTCGATGCAGTTCTCCAGCTCGCGGACGTTGCCGGGCCAGTCGTAGGCCATCAGCTTCTTGGCGGCCGCGGGCGCGAGCCCCTCGATGTTGCGCCCCTCGGACTCCGCGAACTTCTGCACGAAGTGCTGAGCCAACAAGAGCACGTCGCGTCCCCGCGCCCGGAGGGGAGGCAGGTCGACGCGGACCACGTCGATGCGGTACAGCAAGTCCTCGCGGAAGCGACCGGCCTCGACGTCCGCCTCCAGGTCCCGATTGGTCGCAGTGATGATGCGCGCGTCGAACTCGATCTCCTTGCCCCCGCCGACGGGACGGACCTTGCGTTCTTGGAGGGCGCGCAGGAGCTTGGCCTGGGCCTCCAGGGGCAGCTCGCCGACCTCGTCGAGAAACAGCGTGCCGCCGGAAGCTTCGACGAAC
>CAZYSW010000432.1:4624-5329 GCA_964650105.1 uncultured Nannocystaceae bacterium | reverse complement strand
GGGCTGGAGCGCGAGGATCTGGGAGACCCGGAGAGTTTCAGGCGTCTGGAACTTCCGTTCAAGGCGGTGGGCCTCGACCCATGACCTCAAGGTCGTCCACTCCTCGTCGACGCGCTCCGCGAGCCGCTGAAACAGAGGGCGTTGCGCACCATAGGCCAAGTACACTTGGTCGTCGCCGCCGAACTCGCGTTCGTAGATTTCACGCCCCACCTCCACGCGCTCGCGGTCGGCCTCAGCCTTTTTTGCTTCGAGGAACCGCGCGCCCTCTGCTTCGATACCGCGAATCGTGTTGACCTTCGCCCGCACGATCCGGATGGTGCCGGTGAGGCGCTCGGGGTCCTCGCCCGGCAGGGGTGCCGATTCGTTGTCGTCATCGTCATCGTCGTCGTCGCCTCCTTCACCACCGCCATCACTGTTGTCACCGTTTTCGCCCTCATCGGCCTTCAGAGGCGGGGTTTCAACCAGCATCTCGGCACCGACCACGGGCAGGCAGACCACGTTCCTGCTGTCGCTGCCAACCAGCTCCGAGAGTGGTGCCGAGACCGCACTGGCCTTCGCGGCGTCCCGGCCGTGCACCTTGAAGGCGATCCCGAGGCCGCGGCGCCACAGAGCCTCGGCGTCGAGGCAGAGGCGACACTCGACGCAGGTGATCGGCCGGTCGAGCGCCTCGTTGCGGCAAGGCACGAACTTGACCGGCGACCCGAG
>CAZYSW010000432.1:0-4614 GCA_964650105.1 uncultured Nannocystaceae bacterium | reverse complement strand
GCTGCCGTTCGGGAACGCCTCCACCGTCAACGCCGGCGGCAACCCGAGGTCCATCACCTCCTCGATCTCCGCGACGCGTTGAATCGATCCGAGCATGGACACCGGCCCGAAGGCCACCCGGGCCAGGCGAGCGTGCGTCATGCCCCAGGGGCTACCGAGGCCACGACCGAGAAGGCGCTCGACCGCCGGAAGGAGCGCGGCGAGCGACTCCGCGTCCCGGAAATCGCCGCCGTTGTGCAGCCGCAGGTCTCGACCACGATCACCGTGGCGCCCACCGTCTCGTGGCACGCCCTTGCGAAACGCCGCATCGAGGAGTTCGGCCTCGTGCCGGGCCACATCGAGTGCGGTCAGGGCGATGGCGTTGCGGTTGAGCCTCGCCATCAACGGTCCGGCCTCCGCCCAACACCCATTGTTCTTCATCGGGCACGGTGGGCAGGTCGCATCGGTGGCCGTCCAGGTCGATGCCATGTGTGGGCCGATGGCTACGGGTCGAGGCCGGCGCGTACTTGTCGCGTCCAAGCGGACAGGAACGAGCTTGCGGTTTCGGCTTTGCGGTTGAAAGGTGACGGGGAGCTGATTCTTCGTCATGCACGGACGAGATCACTGCGTCACATCTCTGCCCGGGAGACGGCACGTTCGGGGGGATCAGCAACCGGCCCCCTGAATTTGCCGCCCCCGGAATATCGCCGTCTCCTCGGTCACCCGTTCGCGGCCTACTGTTCGACGGTCAATGGAACTCGGCTTGCCCGTGGATCTCGAAGCGCCACTGATGGCACGGGTACACGGCCTGGGGATGCACCATGTTCGTCCACGGGTACGGGTCGAGCGAGTACGACCAAGGACCGTGCGCGTTCCGGTGCTTGAGCAGCCAAGGGCCGTCGCCCATCTGGGCGGCCAGTTCCCCGATGGCGGTTCGTGCTCCGTCCTCGCCGATTCCGATCCGGTTGCCGACGCTGATCAAGGTCTCCTCCACGATCAGGCTCTGGTACGGGTCGGGATCATCGAGGAGGATGGCGATGTACACGAGCTTCGCGTTCGCGCTGAGTGCGTGTCGAGACTGCCCGAAGAGGTAGTCCACGTCCGGGATCTCGGCCATCGGTGTAGCGGCGCGCGCCGGGAGTGGAGCGTGCAGGCGTCGTGTCGCCGCGCGTCCGGGCGTGCGCTTGACTGTCGTCACCAAGCCCGCACGTTCGAGCGTGCGGAGCGACCTTTGGAGCGTCCCCTTGTCCGGCTCCCCGATTCGTTTGGCGAGCACCAAATGCGGCTCCTCGTACATATCTCCGTCCGTCGCTCGTGTCATCGCCAGCCAGGCGATCTTTGCGGGCGAGGGAAGGTCTCGATGCGGGAGTTCGAGGACCCGGTTGATCGCCGCAAGCGTGTCGGAGCGGGTCTCCATATCTCGACGCGCTGGAGGCGCTGGTCTGGATCGTTGATCCGCTTCGGACGTGGATCAAGCGTGTCGGCTTGAAGGCCCCACGCGCGTGCACAGTGGGGGCTCGAACACGCGCTCCGCCAGCCTACAGCCCGATGCGGCGTACGTAGTCGCCCGACAGGACGTTGGCTCGCCGGCAGTAGCCTCTCAGCACGGCGACGCTGCGATGGCCGGTCACCTCGGCGATCTCCTGCTCGGTCATGACGCTCGCGGCCGACGTCACGTAGCCGCTGCGAAGGGAATGCCCGCCGTAGGGCCCGGGCGAGTGTCCAACCGTCTGCACGAGCCGCTTGACGACGCGGCAGATCGAGTCGGTGACCATCGGGGTCGGCGAGACGTTGGCGTGCCGGTCAACGGCGCGCAGCACCGTGCCCGACTTGATGCCCGAGGCCGACAACCACAGCCTCGTCGCCGTCACCGGGCACGAGCCATTGCTGCCGAACCCGATCCCCACGAGCCGACCCGCCCCCTCTTGGTCGGTCTTTGAGTTCCGGATGTTCACGACCAAACCATCGTCGCGCCAGTCGAGATCCTCGACGGTCAAAGCGGCCAGCTCCGCCCGTCTGAAAGCCCCCGAGAATCCAAGCAGCGCGAGGCAAGCGTCGCGGCGATCTCGAAGGCCGTCGCCGAGGCCGTGGACGATGTTGATGAGGTCGCCGACCAACAGGGGGCGCTTCTGGACCTTCGCCGTGCCGTGAGTCCTTCTGACCCCCTTGAGCACCGTCTTGACCGCCACGTCGAGCGTCGGGCTCGGATGCCCGGCAATCTGGTGCGCCTGGCTCACGGCCGCTAAGTGCTTGTTCAACGTCGAAGGGCGCAGGTGGTCAGCTCGGTCGGCAACGTAGCCGGCGACGGTCGAGGGCGTCGCGGGGAGCGGAACGAGATCATGCTCCCGGCACCACGCCGAGAAGCTTGTCCAGGCGGAAGCGTAGGCGCGCAGTGTAGCCGGCGACTTGGCGGCATCGACGTAGCTGCGGAGCTTGCCGGCGAGGCGGGCGGCGGGCTCGACTTGGGCGTCGAGGGGGATCGGGGCGAGGTCGCGCGGGTCGTTCGTCATGGGTCTGAGGTCGGAGAAGTTCTTGTTCTCCGACGCCAGTACGTCGCCTCCACCCCGGGTTTTAGCGTCGAGTCTCCGCGGAGGGCCTTCCCTCCGTAATCCGGGGCTCCGCCTTGTCGCTGGCCCGTGCCCGGCGTGCGGCATACGATCCGAGGATGACCGAGCTGAAGTTCGGCAAGACGAACGTCTACGCGATGGTCCTCCAGTTCGTGGACACTCCTGCGGAGTACGAACTTCGGGGTGTGCTTGATCCCCTTGAGGCCGCGATCCGGGCGGCGGGAAAGCGCGTGGAACGCTACGCCGAGATGGAGGAGTACGAGGGGCAGCTCATGATCGACGACGAGTGCGGGTACGTTGAGGACCTGCTCGGGGCCGTGCTCGTGATGGGCCAGCGCTACCTGACCGAGACGACCAGCCGAATTCTGCGATTGGACGACCACGTGCAGCGGGACACGGGAGCGTCGTGGTCGCTCCCGACTCGGCGATACCCCTTGCTCGCGGGCTACGGACCGGTCGCGCCGGGTGACGCATCCGTGCGGCTTGGGGTCGGCGTCAACGCCGGCGCAAACTTCTTCAAGCACTCGTCAGAGTGGAGTCGCCCGTGGGTGGACCTCGAAGGCCAACCGAAGCGGACGTTCGAGGTTGTCGAGCGCCTCGGTGTCGAGCAAAGCAGCACCGGGAACCTGCGATCCATAGCGGAGGGGCTTGGTATCACCGACTACGACGACGTTCGGCCGTTGACGAACGGACTCGATGCGTGGCGCGATGACCTCCTCCGTGCCGTTCGTGTCGAGCTTGGGAGCCTCGGGTTGCTGTAGTGGTCGTTGCAGCGGCAGTCGCAAGATTGGGCGCGCAAGGGTTCACGTCGATCTGAGAATTCCGTATAGAAAAAGACGCCTAGGAGTCCCGGCCCGTGAGCGAGCAGCGTTCAAGGTGCACGTCCTCTGCTCGATACACGAAGCCGAGAACCTCTATTCGTCTCCGACGTGACCGCTTCCACGGTGCGGCCGATTCCAATTGGCAGTGGGCCGTCGCGTGCGCCCCTGGTGTGGCCGGCTGCGCCCCGAGAGGAAATTCCGAAATCCCATCCACTTCGGTAGCGGGCCTATCGCGGGAACAGGGTGATGCCAAAGCACCACGACATCGCCACCATCATCGCTGCCACCGACACCGCCCCCCAGGTCATCGAGGGCGTGCTTCTCGACGACCTGTGGGTAACGTCGGGCGTCACGCTCGGGGACGACCATGTGGACATGCTCCTTCACCGCCACGATGGAAGCGTACTGCGTGCTCGCGTCGTTGGGATCGGGGCTCAGGTTGTGGCCGGACGCTTCGGTCGGGGAGATCGGGTCCGTGCCTTCGTCAGCAGCAGGGCTCCCGGCGGAGATGTCGTCCTCCTGGGTGGGGTTGAGCCGGCCTGACGCCGCTGTGTGCCTCCTGGCGGGTGCCGACTTCCTCCGGGCGGAGTGTCGTCTCCGACGCTGCCCAAGGGGAGGTCGCCGAGGTCGAGGGGTGGATCTGGTCTACTCCACCCCGATGATCTTCGTGATCGGTGCCCGCCCCATCACAACGCCAAGCGTATGGTGCTGGAGCGCGATGGTGCTCTCCGCGATGTCGGCTGGCGTCTCCGGGTCCCACCCCAAGGTGACGAGCCTGCTTCTGATCAGCTCCCGGTCGCGGCGCAGTCGCTCGATCAGGTCGGCGCGGGCATCGAGGTCGAGGCCAAGCACGATGAACAGAACCCCGACGGTCATTCGTCCCCCGTACCGGGAGCCCTCGACCTGCCGCAGGAGCTGGCGGCCGTCGGGGCCGAGGAGCGTGAGCACCATCAGGACGAGGAGCACGCAGCGCTCGATCCGGGCGAGGTCGAGGCGAGCCGCAAGCTGATCGAGGGGGACGGGCTCGCCTGTGGCCCTTGTGGCCTTCAGCCGGCCGTCGATCCGATCCCGTAGCGCGGTCTCGCGCTCGCGCAGGTAGGCGACGTACTGGGCGTCGTGCTCGGGCCGCGGGTTTCGTTCGGCGGCGAGGCGCCGTAGTCGAACGACGAGGCGGGCCACCTCCTCGTCCAGAGGGTCGGCGGGGGTGGGGTACGGCTCGGGAGTGGCGGTCATCGAGTTCAGGTACG
>CAZYSW010000431.1:0-5350 GCA_964650105.1 uncultured Nannocystaceae bacterium | reverse complement strand
CGTGCCGAACTCGATGCCGCCCTTTTTGATGTTGGGGCAGGAGATGTTCATCTCCAGGACGGAGATGCCCCGTCCAGCACCCGCGTCCAGCATGCGAGCGCACTCGACGTAGCTCTCTTTGTCCTCGCCGAAGAAGTTCACCCAGATGCTGATGCCCAGGTCGGCCAAAAAGGGCAGCTTGTCGCGGAGGAACGCCTCGGCGCCGACGTTCTCGAGACCGATCGAGTTGAGCATCCCGGAGGCCGTCTCGCAGATCCTGGGGAGTGGATTGCCGGGTCGGGGCCGAGGCGAGATGCCCTTGGTGGCGAGCCCCGCCAGGCGGCGCAGATCCAAGAACGCGGCGAACTGCTGCCCGTACGCGAAGCAACCGGACGCGGTCATCACCGGATGCGGAAGCGCCAGCGACCCGAACCGGGTGCTCAGGTCCACCGAGGCGGGATCGATGGAGCGCGCGCGCGGACGATCGCTCATGACCAACGAACCTCCCGGGCGTCGAAGACGGGCCCGTCGGTGCAGCAATAGCGGTAGGGCGTGGGGCCGTACACCGGCACCGCGCATCCCAGGCACACCCCGAATCCACAGGCCATCTGCTCTTCGAGACACAGCCACGTCCTCACGCGCCGAGCCAGCCCGATCTCGCGAACGGCTCGGAGCATCGGCGTGGGACCGCAGGCGAGAATCTCGACCACCTCGGCCCGCTCGGCCGCGCGAGCGAGGCGCTCCTCGAGCGCGACGGTCACGAACCCTCGGGCGCCGAGGCTGCCGTCCTCGGTGGCCAAGGTGGTCGAGATTCGCCAACGCTCGAAGTCCTCGAGCAGGACCAGATCGTCGCGGTCGCGGCCGCCGTAGAGGAGCTCCACCGCATCACTTGTGCCGCGCTCCGCAGCGCGACGCGCCTGCAGATGCAGCGGCGGCAGCCCCACGCCCCCGGCGACCAGAAGCTGCGTGGTGCCCTGGCCGGGGGCCGAAAAGCCGCGCCCCAGCGGCCCGGTGACGGTCATGCGATCCCCGGGTCGAAGCGCCTTCATGCGCGCCGTGCCCCAGCCGTACACCTTGAGCAGGACGCCGAAACGTCCGTCGTCGTCCGCGTGCAAGACCGAGAAAGCCCGGGGGTTCAACAGCTCCCGCCCCCATGCGCCGCGCAACATCACGAACTGACCGGGCTGCACGCCGGCGAGTGGTGAGCCACCGGGGGCGCATCCTTCGATCTCGAAGTCGAGGGTGAAGTACCCGCCCCGCAAGCTGCGATTTTCCACCACGCGTGCAGCGAACTGGGAGGGCGGCACGGCGAAGTCATAGTTCAACCGCCCCCGGACCGTCCACCGCGCGCACGTGCGTCCTCGCTCGGCGCTTGCGGCGAAGGCGGGCCGTCGAGTGCGCGTTGCATGACGATCGCATCATCGGGTGGAACACGGTAATAGCCCGGCCGACGGCCGATGATCGCGAATCCAGCCCGGCGGTACAGACCAAGCGCCGGCTCGTTTCGGGCGGCGACTTCGAGGGTCATGGTGGTGCACCCCGCGTCCCGCGCGTGGTCCAACGCCCAGGCGAGGAGATCGCCTCCCACTCCGCACCGCCGACGGTCGGGTGCGGCGGCGATCCGAAGCAGGTGCGCCTCGTCCCCGACGATCCACACGCACGCCATCCCCAGCACCCGCCCCGAGCCGAAGTCTTCGGCGACCTGCACGCTCGCCAGGTCCCGTTCCATCTCCTGGGCGTAGGCGTCGGCGGGCCACGGATTGCCGAACGACCGCTGCTCGATCCATTCGATTGCCGCAAGATCGCCGACCGACGCGCGGCGAAGGCGGTGCGGGGTGCTCATCGCTGTTCGTCCTCGGCATCCTCGGCCGCGTCGTCGGCGGGTCCGACGGCGAGCTCGCCCGTCGCGAGCGCGACCACGTCGTCGACGAGGCGGTCGGGCCCCCGATCGATGCCCAGACCCGTGGCGGCGCTGGTGAGCAGGATGTCGCGCGGGCGAACCCCCACCGCCTCGGCCAGGCTGCGCCGCACCAGCCCCCGCTCGGACGCCCCCAGCTTGTCGGCCTTGGTCCCGACGAGCAGGACCGGGAGCTTTCGATCGGTCGCCAGGGCCAACAGGTCGAGATCCAGGGGCGTGATGCCGCGGCGCACGTCGATCAGCAGCACCAGCCCGCGCAACGCCGTGCGACCGCTCGAGTAGCCGTCGATCATGGGCGCGAAGCTGTCCCGCACGCGTCGGTGGGCGGCTGCGTACCCGTACCCGGGCAGGTCGGCGCACCGCACCAGCATGGTCTCGCCGTCGGGGTTCCGCACCCGCAGCGTGAAGAAGTTGATGAGCTGCGTCCGGCCGGGCGTGCGGCTGACCCGGGCCAGGCCCTTGTGGTGGGCCAGCGCGTTGACGAGGCTCGACTTCCCCACGTTCGAGCGACCGGCGATGGCGACCTCGGGAAGGTCACCCGGTGGACACTGATCGAGCGACGCTGCGCTCACCTCGAAGCGCGCCTCGACGACGCGCCATGTCGAACGTTCGGCGATGGTGCTCCTCCGGCGCTGGACTATACGCGCAGCCGTGAAACGCGCCCACCGCCGGGGGTGCCCACCGCGTTCCCGCCCCCACCGGCTCTTTGGGCGCCCGAGATCGCCCGCGGCCGCTCGAGCGCGGGGGTCGTCGATCCGTGAATGCGAACGGGTTGCCGACACGCCGTGGCCGAGCCTGATAGGCTCACGGCGATGGACGTCTACGGGCTCACCGGCGGCATCGGGAGCGGAAAGTCCGCGGTCGCGGCGCTGCTCGAGGAGTACGGCGTCCCCGTGGTCTCGGCCGACGAGCTGTCGCGCATCGTGGTGGCCAAGGGGAGCGCGGGGCTCGAAGACGTGGTGAAGCTGTTCGGCCCCGAGGTGCTCGACGAGCACGGCGAGCTCGACCGCCGCAAGATGGCGTCCATCGTGTTCCAGGAGCCGGCCAAGCGGCGCCAGCTCGAGGCGATCTTGCATCCGAGGATTCGCGAGCGCTTCGAGCAGGTGCTCGACGCGCTCGAGAAGGCCGGACACGAGGTGATGGTCTACGAGGTCCCGCTTCTGTTCGAGAAGAACCTGCAAGGCGAGATGAAGGCCGTCATCCTCGTCACGGCGGACGAGTCCAAGCGCATCGCTCGCGTGTGTGCTCGCGACGACGTCACGGAGGCGGAGGTGCGCGCGCGCATCGCCGCGCAGATGGACGAGGAACAGAAGCGCAAGCGAGCCGACTACATCATCGAGAACGACGGAACCATGGACGACCTTCGCCGCGAGGTGGAGTTCATGCTCGCTCGCTTTTTGCGGGTCGGTGAGGTTCGTCGACGCGGCACGCCGCCCGACGGTGACGCCGGGGAGGCCACGCCCAGACTCGTGCACACCCAGATTCCGCTGGGCGGGGCCTCCGACCAGACCCAGGTCGCACCCGTGCCCCCACCGCCCCCGCGGCGGGGTGGGACCGCTCCCATGCCGGCGGTGCCGTCGGACACCGCGACCCAACCGGCCTCCTCCTTCGCGTCGCAGACCCCCGATTCGCCTCCTGCGCCCCCACCCCCTGCCGCTCCGACACCCGCGGTGGCCACCACGTCGCCCGCCACGGATCCGGCGCCGCGAAGCGACGCCGCGACCACGCCGTCGACGACACCCGGCGGGCCGCCGCCTCCCCAA
This sequence comes from uncultured Nannocystaceae bacterium, assembly GCA_964650105.1. Lineage (GTDB taxonomy): Bacteria > Myxococcota_A > Polyangia > Nannocystales > Nannocystaceae > CAZYSW01. The sequence goes on along the minus strand of CAZYSW010000431.1, from coordinate 1,690 downwards.
CCGCCCCCGGTGCCTGCGGCGGCGCCCCAGACCCGGCCCGTCACCATGCCGGCCCCGGCGGTGCCCGCCTCCCCCGCTCCCCCGCCGCAGGCGGCTTCGTCCGTCGCGCCGCCTCGAACGCAGCCGATGACGGTGCCCACGCCCCCACCTCCCAAACCGCCGGCCGCACCCGTTCCCGCCACCGACAAGCGACGAACCCAACCGCGAACGGGACCCGCCGTCGCGCCGTCGCCCCCGCGAACCCGAACGCAAACCGCTCCGGCTCCGGTCGTGCCCGCACCGACGACGACCGAGCGCTACCCACTGGTGCCGGAACGACCCACACCCACCGACGACGAGGACGCGTCGGTCGAGTGATCCCGCTACGAACGCGCGGGCGATGAAGCGTCGCGGTCGGAAGTCGGCGATCCGCGAAGCGTACAGTGGTGCACACGCACCGCATCGCGGCTGAGCACCGTGCGCAGTCCTTGCAGTCGGCTTGCATACACGTTCGACCCTGCAGCAGCGACCGCGCACGGGCGTCGGCGCGACCGAGGATCCGAGGCTTCGCTCAGTTGGTACACTGTCGCGGCGGGGATGACCGATTCGAAGCCATCGAAGCCTGCAGCGGAGCGGCCCGATACCGAAGACGATTCCTCCGAGGCCCGACCCAACCGGCCTGCGGCGAGCAAGCCTCGCCTCCCCCCGCCCCCGACGCTTTCGAGCCAGGCGGTGGATGCTCTGTTCTCCGACGTCTCCCCCAGCACGTCGGTGCTGCCTTCACCGCTCAAGCCACCTCCACCTCGAGCGCCCCGCAACGTGCCGACGCGTTCGCGGTTGCCCACCGGACCGAGCCCGCTCGCCAGGGTGACGCGGGCGATGGCGTCGGAGGCCTCGGCGGACGACGACCCGCAAGAGGAGGACTCCACGACCGAGGCCTTGCGGCCCGGCGCCGGGCAAGCGCCGATCGGCGCCGGCGAACGGACCGAGGCGGCACACGAAGCAGACGACGCGACCGACGAGGTCGCGCGCGCACCCGAACGCGCCAAGCCTCTGCTGCCCCCGCCTGCGAGCCTGCTCAAGGGCGGAGCGACGGCCAAGCCACCGCCGGATTTTCGCGAGGCGCGAAGCGAGCCCCTCACCACGTCGCCGCCGCTGCCCGCGGCTCCGCCTCCCCCCGGGACGGCGCCACCGATCTTTCCGACCCCCGTGCACCCGGCGGACACGATCTCCTTCATCAACGAGGTCGCCCTCGACCTGATCAACCAGCACGAGAAATCGCCGGAGAACGAGGCGACCCCCTCGGCCGAGGAGGAATCGTCCGAGGCTGCGTCGACCTCTCCGTCCGAGACATCGACCGCCTCGTCCGAGACGTCCGCCTCGTCCGAGGCCGCGTCGACCCGCTCGGCCGAGGAAGCGGCCGCGATCACTGCACCGACGGCTTCGGACGCGTCCGAGCCCGTGGCCGTTGCCGACCTCGACGCGCACCGCTCGACCGCCGCCAACGACCCACCGTCGTGGCGAAAGCTCGCGCCTTGGTTGGCCGGCGCGGCGGCGATCGTCTTGTTCGTGGCCTTCGCGGCGGGAGGGGACGAGCAGGTCGGCGAGAAGACCGAGCACGCGTCCGAGGCGGTGGCCGAGGCCTCCACGGCCCGGGGAACGCTGGCCGCAGCCTCCGCAAAGCCCACGGTCGCCGAGCAGCGGACCGCAC
>CAZYSW010000430.1:0-5350 GCA_964650105.1 uncultured Nannocystaceae bacterium | reverse complement strand
CTGGCCCGCCTGGCAGATGCGGTCGCCTTTGCATTGCGTGTCGTACTGGCAGCCCGTCGCCGCGGGAGCGGGCTCGGGCACGGCGCTGGCACCCCCGGGCGGTCCTCCGGCGCCTTCGCGGGCGCACGAGATCGACGGCGCACCGCCCTCACCGGCGGCCAGTGACGTGCAATACCAGTCCACGCCGCGGCACTGCGCGGTCCAGGTGCTGCTCCCCCACTTGTCCTTCTTGTTGGAGATCACCACCTCCTCGGGAGGGCAGCCGACGTGCCCCGAGGACATCTCCGCGATGGAGGTGCATCCCACCGCGAGCGCGACGAACAGCAGAGCGGACGAGGATCTCACGCCCGTGACGCTATGCCGGCGCTCCCCCGGTGACAAGAGCGTGCCGTCGGTTCGCTGGAGCCGGGCCGACGCGACCCGAAACGACCCGACCGATTCGGGGCTCCGTGCACCGGCGTGCCGCCTCGGTCGGCGAAGGACCGCGACGCCTTCGAACGTCAGGCGGAGACCTTGTTCACCGCCCGGGTCAGCCGAGAGATGTAGCGCGACGCGGTGTTCCGATGGATGACGCCCTTGGAGGCGGCCTTGCTGATCGCGTGGATCGCCGCGGGCAAACCGGCGCGGGCTTGCTCGGCCTCACCTGCGGCCAGTGCTCGACGGACGCGCTTCAAGTACGTGCGCATCGTCGAGAGATGCCGGAGGTTCCTGGCCCGTCGCTTGATCCGCTGCCGGTTGCGCTTCTCTGCTTGCTTGTGATTCGCCACGGCTCTGCCTGCCCGGCCCGTCTTCGGACGGGGAGGGCGTCTTTTGGCGCAGGGGACCGGGCCTTGTCAAGGCGGCCCGGGCGGGCATTGGCGAGCCCCTCGCTGCGAAAATGGCGCACCGGTCGCGCCCGGGCGCGGAGCGACCGGCGCGGGTCGGGGAGCATATCGGAGGCGTCCCGTGGGGCGAGAACGCTGCCCGCGGCGCTGGCGGGAGGCCACGGCCTGTCGGGCCTGTCCGAGGCGGGCAACCCGCCCGTGGCGGGGAAGGCGTGTTGTCGCCTCGCTGGACTTCTCCGATACCCTGCTGCGCATCCATGGTCAGCGTTCGCGTCCCTTGCGCCCCACAGCGTTGGCTGGCGAGCGCGGTGATCTCGGCGGCCCTCGGGGGGGGCTGCGTCTTCCATCCGCCGCCACCGTTGCCCGAGGAGCTCGCCGCTCGCCGTGCGGAGGAGGCGGCGCGCAAGGCCCAGGTCAACGCGGGCGAAGCGATGGACCCCGACGGCGAGGAGGATGGCGACGCGGGCCCGTACGTGGAGGGTGAGCTGGCGGCCCCCGGCCTGTCGATCGAGGAGATGCGCGAGTACGCCGTATCGCAGGGCGACCCCGCAGGAGGCGATTTCACGCTCGACGAGGCATTGGTCGACTTGCCGCCCGACGGCGAGCTGTGGGCGGTGCTGGAGACCACGCAGGGCACCATCGAGTGTCGTCTGTTCGCCGACCAGGCGCCGATCACCGTCGCGAACTTCGTGGGCCTGGCGCGAGGACTCCGCCCCATCCTCGATCCGCAAACACGCGCCTGGGTGACCCGCCCGGTGTACGACGGCACCGAGTTCCACCGCGTGATCCCGGGCTTCATGATCCAGGGGGGCGATCCCTCGGGGACCGGGCGCGGCAACCCGGGCTACGTCATCCCCGACGAGCTCGTCCCCGAGCTGCGGCACGATCGCCCCGGTCTGCTCAGCATGGCCAACCGTGGCCCCGGCACGGGCAACACCCAGTTCTTCATCACGCTCGCACCGACGCCCCACCTCGACGACCGGCACACGATCTTCGGCGAGTGCACCGACGAGAGCATCGACGTCGCGGACGCGATCGCGGCGACCGGCGGCCCCGACGATCGCCCGACCACGCCGCAACGGCTCGAGCGCGTGCGGATCGAGCGAAGGGGAGCGCCGGCGGGGGCCGGGCGCTCCGAGACACCGCCACCGGCCGAGCCCGAGAAACCCGCACGCTAACCCGAGCCTCGATAGCCGGACCCGACCCGAAAAACGGGAGGCCCGGCGGTGCCGGATACCCTCGACGAGCTCCGGTTTCCGACTCCGCTCCGACTCCGGTTCCCACCCCGGGGGCGCAATTCGTGGGTCAGCGGGTGGCCGTGGGGCGGTTTCGGGCGGTCTGGGCGTTGCGGTGTCGTTGGCGGCGTTCGGCCATGCGTTGCCGGCGTTCGGCGCGGCGACGGTCGCGTTCGGCGGACTTCTTGGTGCGGGGTGGGGCGGGGCCGCGGCGGACCTTGGCGCCGAAGATGGTGGCGTAGCGCTCCCCGTTCTCGCGGCCGCCTCCGAACAGGCCGAACAGGATGCGCCAGCTCGAATCACCCTCGTTCGCGCCGCGGCCCGTGCTCCACCAGGCCAGGCCGGGGCCGATGACCTTGGTGTCCTTTTCGGGCGTCGCCCAGCGGAAGAAGGCCGCGGGAACCATCTGGAAGGTCTTGCCCTCGACGCGGATGTCCCACCAGGCGAAGGCGCCGAACGTGCCCTGGTTCTCGCCGCGTTCGATGTGCCAAACCAAGGGGAACTGGACGAAGTCCAGGTCCTGTCCCTTGCGCCGCTGGAAGTACAGGACGGGTGCCAGCGCGGTGAAACTGTGGTCCTTGCCCCAGTGGTTGTCCCGATAAAACAGCGGCATGAGCCACGTGAGCCGCCGCTGGGCGTAGGCGTGGCTGTGGAAGAACACGGGGGGCAGTACCGCCGTGGAGACCTTGTGTTGCTGGCGGAACTGCCACAACACGAGGCCCGCCTCGAAGAAGCGTCGGTCCTTGCGATGACGACCGACGAACAACGGCGGGGCGACGAGCGTGAGGTTCTCGTCCTCGAGCCGGTGTGCGCGGCGGTAATAGAGGGGGAACAGCAGCATCCGGCGATGGGTCTGGGTGGTCTTGATCGCCAACGGACCCGCGTACCAACCCAGCGTCTTGCCGGGTTCGTTGTTGACCCCGAAAAGCGGTGTGTACAGCTTCCAGCCGTCGGGGCGGCGGTCGAAGTAGTAGGCGAGCAAAGCCCCGTGCGTGACGCGTCCCTGACCGTCCTTGCCGTACATGAAGAACGGCACGCTGCCCCACAGCGTGTAGCGGCACGAGGCGTCGTCCTCGCTGAGGAAGCCGCACTTTTGGTATCGGAACAGCAGCGGGACGAAACCTGAAAATCGCATGTTGCGGTGGATCCGGAACATGTCGACGTAGCCGGGCGGCACCAAAGAGAAGCGCGTGAAGTTGTAGAGGCGCTTGTTTCCGAACACGAAAGGGAACGCGGCCCAGCCTCGTCGGCCGTTGGGCTGGAGGCGATCGAACCAAAACGGCGGAGCGATCGTGGTGTGCGCGTTGACGTCCTTGTCCTCGAAGTGGAAGATCGCCGGCAGCGCGAGGAGTCGGCGCCGCTTCTCGGAGTCGTGCCACCAATAGATCGGGGCCACGCCCGTGTTCAGGCTGGTGCGGCTGAGGCGATGAAACGCCGTGCCCGCGATGATGGTGTGCGTGTGTCGGTAGGGATCGCGGCTGTAGAAGAAGCCCAGCCCCGCGTCGACGTCCACGCCGCCGGGTTGACGTTGCCGGAAATAGAACGGCACCACGGCCAGACCGCGCCGGGTCTTTTCGCCCTCGTATCGCGTCCGCCACACCAGCGGGGTCCACATGTCCACCGAATCGGTCGGGGTGCGGCGCCGCAGCCAAAGCGGGGGCAAGACGGTGTGGGTGGCGGTCCCGCCGTCGACCTGTCGTACGTCGTGAAACACCAGCGGGATGGCGCCCCAGCCCCGCCGCTCGGCCGACCTCCACACGTACACGGGGCCGAACACGCTCGTGAGCGCCTCGGGGCGGCGGTACGAGCCGCCCACCGGGGTGACCACCAGGGTCCGGTCGCCGACGCGGCGTCGGTAGAAGAAGGGGAACACGCCCGTGTGGCGTTCGCCGGGGCGCGCGACGTCCCAGCCCAGACCGAGGACGCCGGTGGTGCGGTGGTCGGGACCGCTGCTCCGGATGAACAGCGGCGAGAGGGTCAACCGGCGGTTTTCGGACTTGTGGTGCACGTGGCCGAACAACAGCCCGGGGACCACGGCGTACCGGAACTGCTCGTTGTTCCCGTAGAACCAAAGCGGCGCGAGGCCCCCGTCGAAGCCGGCCACCGTGCGGTGGTGATAGAAGGGTCCGGCCACCAGCGTGCGGCGACGCGTCTGCGGGTCGGCGTCCCGCACGTGCCACAGCAGCGGCGTGACGACCTGATAGTGTTTGCCGCCGCCCCAGCCGGCGAACGTGAGCAGGGGGGGCAACCCGACGTGGAAGCGTTCTCCTTTGCGCTTGCCGAACGCGAGCGGGCCGACCACCCAGGTGTCGGTCTCCGGCCGATCGTCGGTGGCCGGTTTGCGGACGTGCCAGAAGGCTCCCAAGAGGCCCTGGTAGCGGGTGCCGTCGTCGCGGCGGCCCGCGAACGTGAGCAGGGGAGGTACCGCCATCCCCCAGCCCTTCGTGCTGCGCCGGCCTCCGCCGAGCAGGGTGTAGACCCCTGTGCCCTCCGGGGTGGTGCGGGCGAACGCCAGCGGGACCAGTAGACGCGTGGTCGACCCCGCGTTCTTGTCGGTGAAGCTGTACCACAGGGGCGCGACGAAGCTGTTGCGCTGGTCCGGATCGTCGTAGCGCCCATACAGCCCCGCGTAGAGGAACTTGCTCCCCTCGAGGCGATTCTCGCTGCGCCACACCAGAGGGGTCGCCGAAAGAAGGCTGCGCTCGCGATCGCGGACCGAGAAGGTGAGCGCCAGCGGCACGGCCCACGTCCGTTGGCCTCGCGCCTCGTCGACCCGGCGGATCCAGGGCAGGGTCCACAACTCGCGCCGGTTGCCGAACTCACTGCGTCGCCACACGAAGAAGGGGGCCGCCGCCTTGTATTCGAGCCCCTCGAGCTTGTTGTAGCCGCCGACGTACAAGAAGGCGAAGTCGAACTGCGAAAGACCCCGGCGAAAACGCCAGAACACCGGCGCGGCCACGAAGTGGCGGCGGTCGTTCTGGAGATCGGTGTCGTCGAGGTTCTTGTGCCCGTACCAGAACAGAAGCGCCGATACGCCCTGGAACCCGTCGGGGCTCTTCTTTTGATAGTGGAAGGGGACGAACAGGAAGTTCTTGACGAACTTGGTGCCCCACCACCAAACCAGCGGAAACTGGCCGAAGTTGAACTGTTCTCCGACACGGCGATAACCCATCAAGAGCGCGCCGGATCCCCAGACGGACTTGCGCTCGCTGAAGCTGCCGTAAAACAGCCCCAGCGGGCTCAACCATCGACGTCGAGCCGTACGCTTCGAGTACCACCCGAAGGTGAGGC
>CAZYSW010000429.1:0-5361 GCA_964650105.1 uncultured Nannocystaceae bacterium | reverse complement strand
GATCGCCAGGGGCGGCGCGCCGGTGCGGGTCAGCAAGTACCCCGGGCTCAACCTCGGCGGTGTGATGAGCCCCAACGGGGGCACGATCGCCCTGACGCTGTCCAAGGACGGCAACAGCGAGATCTACACCATCGACACCTCGGGCACCATCAAGGCGCGCCTGACCAGCAACAACGCCATCGACGGCTCCCCCACCTGGAGCCCCGCCGGCAATCAGATCGCCTTCGTGTCCAACCGCGCCGGTGGTCCTCAGGTGTTTCGCATGAGTTCGGGGGGCGGCGGCGCCACCCGAATCACCAAGAAGGGCGACTACAACCAGACACCGGACTGGAGCCCCGGGGAGGGCGAGCACGCCAACTGGATCGCGTACGCCGGTCGTGACGGGTCCAACTTCGACATCTTCGCCATCAACGTGAAGACCGGCCAGCTCAAGCGGCTGACCCAGGGGGGCGGTCGCCACACCGATCCGAGCTGGGCGCCCGACGGCCGCCTGATCACCTTCGCGTCGTCGCGCAGCGGCATCGTGGTCGCCAACGAGGACGGCAACAACCAGATCCCGGTCATGCGTGCCGGAAACACGCCGGACTGGGGCCCGCGCGCCCTCTGACGGCCGTTTTTCGCGATCGGGCCAGTCCCGCTCGGGTCGCCGTGGGCCCGGGCCGGGCTGCCCGCAGGGAGTGCGGGACCGACGACGCGGGACCCGTGTATGCTCCTGCCGCGCATGGCCGTGATCGTCTACGCGCTGTTTGCCGACGAAGCCTCCGCCAACGAAGCCGAGCGCCGGCTTCAGGAAGAACGTGAGGCGCCGGAGCCCCGGGCGATCCAGGTGCACCGCAAGGCCCCGCTCGACGGCAACATCCTCCCCGAAGGGGCTACCGAGTTCGGGCGCAACCTGATCATCGCGATGATCGCCGGCGCGGTGTTCATGACGGCGGCGGGCGGGATCGCGGGCGCGATGGACCTGGTCTTGGGGATGAGCGTCGGCATGGGCATGGCCCTGGGTTTCGTCACCGGGTTGTTGATGGGGATGGTGGGCGCCATGCAGGCCGGCACGCGCATCGCCAAGGCTCCGCTGCTCGAGCTGGAGCCCGAGATCCACAACGGTCGCGTGCTCCTGCTGACCGAGGTCGAGTCCCGGGAGGTCGACGCCGTCGTGGAGACCCTCGAGCGACACCGACCGATCTCGGTGAGCACGCTCGATGGGCTGTGAAGGTGGCTCGTGCGCGCGGTGATCGACCTCGGCTCCAACTCCGTGCTGCTCTTGGTCGGTGAGCGCGATCGCACGGGGCGGGTGAAGATCGTCGCCGACGAGGCCCGAATCACCCGCATCGCGCAGGGGGTGGCCCGGACCGGCACGCTGCAGCCCGAGGCCGTCGAGCGGACCCTGGAGGTGCTGGGCGAGTATCGACGGCTGGCCGAGCAGCACGGTGCGGAGATCGTCGCGGTGGCGACCGAGGGGCTGCGGCTGGCCCGGGACCGAGACAAATTCCTGCGGGCGGCGTCCGAGGTGCTGGGGTGCGAGCTGCGGATGATCAGCGGTGACGGGGAGGCGGAGCTTTCTTACCGCTCGATCGCGCAGGAGTACGACGCGGCCCGCCCGCTGCACGTGATCGACATCGGCGGGGCGTCGACCGAGCTGGTGGTGGGGCAGGGCACGCGCATCGAGGGTCGAGGGTGGCATCCGTTCGGGTGGGTGCGGGTGACCGAGCGGTGCGCCGTTGTAGATCCGCCCTCGGCGGCGGCCGGGGCCGGGATGACCGTGGCCGCGCGCGCGGCCTTCTCCACCCAACCGGTCGCGCCGCTCCCCGAGTTGCACGGGCTGGCGGGGACGGTGACCACCGCCGCCGCGCTGTTGCTCGACCTGCCCGCGTACGACCGCGACGTCGTCGATGGCAGCAGGTTCCCTCGCCAGGCGGTGGTCGATTTGCGGGATCGCCTGGCGAGGATGACCACGGCCGAGCGCGCGCGCCATCCGTGCTTGCCCCCGCTGCGCGCGGACGTCATCGTCGCCGGCCTGTCGATCCTCGATGCGGCGCTCGAGCACTGCGGGGCCGAGACTCTGGTGGTGCGCGACCGGGGCTTGCGATACGCGCTCCTTTGAGCCCACCGGCGCGGGCAAGGACGGCGCCGGGACGCCGAGACGCCCGCGCGCTACCCTGCGGCCATCCGATGCGGCTCGAGCTCCATTGCCACTCCACGCACTCCGACGGCAGCTTGTCGGCCGGCGAGGTCGCGGCGATGGGGGCGCAGTTCGGGGTGCGGCTGTTTTGCCTGACCGATCACGACACGTGGGGCGGTCACGCCGAGACCGTCGCGGCGTTGGCCGGGACCGGGTGCCACGTGCTTCGCAGTGCAGAGCTGACCTGCAAGGCCTACGGTCGCACCGTGCACCTCTTGGTGTACGGGCTGCAGGACGGCCCCGGGCTGGCCGCGTTGGCTTCGCGTCTGGAGTGGATCCAGAGCGAGCGGCGGGCGCGGATCTACCGGATCTGTGACCGTCTGGCCGCGTTGGGGCACACGCTGGATCCCGACGCCATCCTGGCGAAGTGCGTGGGCAAAACGCCGGGCCGACCCGACGTGGCGCGTGCGTTGGTGGAGGCGAAGATCTGCACCAGCCCCAAGGAGGCGTTCGACCGCTTCCTCCAAGACGGAGGTCCGGCGGACGTCGACGTGGAGCGGCTGTCCATCGAGGAGGCGTTGGCGTTGTCGCGCGGCGCCGGGGCGCGGATCTCCCTCGCGCATCCCCATACGCTCGGCGACTACGCGCGCGTGCGCGATCTCTTCGTCCGTCATCGCGCGGCCGGGCTGGAGGGCATCGAGGCGTATTACGGCAAGTACGCGCAGGCCGAGTCGCACGCCTGGCTGCGGCTGGCGAAAGAGCAGGATCTCGTGCCGACCGGTGGCTCCGATTTCCACGGCGACATGTCGCCCACGGTGACGCGACCGGGCATCGAGCTGCCCGATCCCGTCGCTGCGCGGATTCACGAGTGGTTGGGGTTGTCGACGCGGGCGTCGGCCTGACCGCGCGGTGCGTCGCGAGCGACCGCGTCGGTCCTACAGGTAGATCTGGAGCTGCCGCTTGTACTCGTCCGACAGGGGATGGTGACGGCCGAGGAGGCCGAAGATGGTCAGCATGGCCTTGCGCGCCGCCTCGTCGCGGTGCTTCTTGTCGCGCTGCACCACCGCGAGCAGCTCGTCGAGCGCCTCGTGGTAACGCTGCTGTCCGAGCAGGCAGCACGCCAACGCGAAGCGTTGGTCGAGGTCGTCAGGGTCGTCTTCCAGCGCGGTGCGGCAGGCCTGTTCGCCGCCGGCTTCGTCGCAGACCTGTCGCAGTCGGGCGGCCTCTCGGATGTGGCCCATCAGCTCGGCCTGGGGGGCGCCGGGATCGAGGGTATCGGCGAGGTGCTCGACGAGCCGGAGGTCGCCCTCTTCCCAGGCGATCTGGGCGAGGGTGACCAGCGCCGTGCCGTGCCCGGCGTCGACGTCGAGGGCCTGCTGCAGGAGCTCCTTGGCCTTCGCGCGGTCGCCCTCGGACAGCGCTTGCCGGCCCCGCGCGACCAGATCGTCGGCCTCGGTGGGAAGGTGGGCGCGCAGGAACTGTCGGATGGTGCTCGGCGGCAGCGCGCCGACGAACTCGCCCACGACCTGACCGCGGTGAAACAGCTTGACCGCGGGGATGCTCATGATCCGGTAGCGTCGCGAGAGCTCGGGGTTGTCCTCGGTGTTGACCTTGACCAGGACGATCTGGTCCTTCATCTCGGCTGCGACCTGTTCCAACACGGGCCCGAGGGCCCTGCACGGGCCGCACCAGGGGGCCCAGAAGTCCACGAGAACCGGGATGTCGTGCGAACGCTCGAGGACCTCCGCGTCGAAGTCGGACTCGGAGACGTCGTGCACCGGGCGGGTCGATTCGGTCATGGGCGTGCCTCGGGGATGAAGGATAGGCCTCCGAACGCGGGTCGCCACCAGCCATGGGGCTGATAGGCCACAGCGACCGCTGCGCCCTCGATCGCCGGGTTCGTGTGGTGAAGTTCGCCCGATCCCCGCGGGTCTTGACGGGGCGGAAGTCGCGTGCGACGCAACGAATGCGCGTGTTTGGAGCTGCGCGCGGGGGATTCGAGGATGGGACGAGTGGGTTACGGGTGCGCGGGCATCCTCGCGGGCGGGCTGCTGGTCGTCGGCGCGTGTGGTGAGGAGGGCAGGGGGGACGGGGCGACGGCTCGGCCTCGGCCGACACGACCCTGGGCGGCACGTCGAACGGCGACGCTTCGGCGGGGAGCGAGGGGTCGAGCGGTGGACAGGTCGACGACACCGACGGCGACGACGCGGCGCCGTCGACCTCGGGGACCAGCGCCGACGACGGGATCAAGTTCGACGTGGGCGACACCGACGGCGAAACCGATGGTATCGAGGCATGCGGGTGCGGCAACGACAATTGGAGCTACATCTGGATCGCCAACCGCCCCGAAAGCACCGTCTCGAAGATCAACACCCGCATCCTGATGGAGGAGGGGCGCTACCTGACGCGGCCCGACGCCAACGGCAACCCGTCGCGGACGTCGGTGAGCGTCGACGGCAAGGCGGTCGTGGTCGCCAACCGCAGCGCCGGTCTGGTGAAGATCTGGGCGCGGCCCGAGCTGTGCGATCCCGCGACCAACGAACAGCCCGGGTTGCAGACCTCCGACGGTCCGGAAAACGTGCTGGCGTTCGACGACGAGGATTGCATCGCGTGGTTCAACGACTTCGGGGACATGAGCGTGCAACGCCCCGTCGCCTGGACCTCCGGTGTGCTCGACCACAGCACCTGCGAGTACGACGACCAGAATGTCTGGACGGTCACCGGCCAGGGCGGGGGCCCCGGTTCGTGTGGGCCCAACGGTTTGTTCGTGCACCTCGTCGACGGGGAGACGGACGTCGTCGAGGAGACCATCCACATCCCCGAGAACGTGCAGGCGTGCGGGAGCCTCGGCGCGTACGGGGGTGCCGTGGATCCCGACAACAACTTTTGGTTCTACGTGTGGGCGCAGGGCAAGGTGGTCAAGGTCGACTACCAGACCAAGGACTACGCCATCTGTTCCGGCGGCATGTACGGAATCACCGTCGACACCAAGGGGCGGCCGTGAGTCGGCGACGTCCCCCGACGGTTCGACGAGCAGACCCAGACCTGGGAGTCGCCGGCCACGTGGCAAGGCGCCGGTGGAGCGGGCATCGCCCAGGATCTCCAGGGGCGCATGTGGACCGCGTACGGCAACGGCGTGGGGTGGGTCGACATGGAGACGCTGGAGGTCGGCGACGTGGTCCCGCTGCCCATCAGCGGTCTGTACCGGGGGATCAGCGTGGACATCGACGGCTACATCTGGG
>CAZYSW010000428.1:0-5387 GCA_964650105.1 uncultured Nannocystaceae bacterium | reverse complement strand
GCTCGTCTTCCAGGGGATCGATCCCTCCTGCGAAGAGTACCGAGCCGTCGGCCAGCACGACCGTGGCGGCGCGTTGTCGCTGTCCCGGCGGCGGCGAAAGCCGCCCCGGCTTGGGCCGAGACAAATCCAGCGCGTGCAGCCCGGACTGATCGAGCAGCACCACGGGTAGCACGAACGCATCGGCGACGATGCGCTCTCCGGGCAACGCGAGCAGGTCCCGGGTCGGCCCCGACAGGGGCGCGGCGAAGCACGGCGCATCGGGGCCGGTGCACCATGCATCGAGCAGCGCCGGCTCCTGCTCGTTCATCGACCAGATCGTCCCGTCGGACATCGCGAGCACCACGATGCCGCCCTCCAAGAGCTCGGCCCCCGTGATCGTGACCCCCTCGGGCAGCACGGTGGCCAGCGAGGGTCCGAACGGCTCCCAGCTCGACTCGCCCGGCCTCAACCTCTCCACGCCGAACACCGGGACGCCCCCCGGTCCGCGCCCTCCGGCGACGAAGGCCACGCCGTCTCGTGCGACGCGCAGGTGCGCCCCGTAGCGCGGCTCGACGAGGGGGGCCGCGCGATCGAACCGCACGGTTCCATCGTCGTCGACGAGCACGCGGAAGGCGCTGCCGAGCACCGCCCCGTCTTCGGGAACGCACTCGCCGTCGGCCGACAGCGAGCAGCCGCCGACCACCAGGATCGATCCATCGGGCATCGTGGCCGCCGCATGGTGTGCGCGTCCGGGCTCGGGCTGGTGCGGCACCTCGATGCGCCGCGGGTCGTGCACCTCGACGCCGTCCTCCTGCTCCAACAACTCGATGCGCACGTAGGTGTCGAACGCCAGAGGGTTGGAGCCGGCTCCCCCGAGCGCTACGAAGGTGCGGGGTCCGACGGCGTGCAACGTGTGACCCGTGCTGGGCACCGGCAGCCCATCCGACAGCGGAACCGCGACGCTGGTCACGTCTCGATACCTCACCAGATCGTCGAGCAGCTTTCCGTCGGGCGTTCGGCCGCCGGCGATGAGCACGTCTCCCCGAGGACCGACCGCCATGGCTCCGACGACGCGCGGTCCAATCCCCGACTGGACCGCGCAGAGCTGATCCTCGGGCGCGAAGTACACCGGCAGGGTGTCGTCCTGCTCGGCCTCCAAACGAGCCGTTCGCCCCACCGCGGTGACGGTCTCGCCCACCAGGCCCTCCACGGTGATGCCCAGGGCGTGCTCCGGCAGGTCTTCGAGACGCGGTCGCCCCTCGCTTCCCTGCACCATCGCGGCCTTGCTGGCCGGAAAGTCCCCCCGAACGCGGACACGGATCTCGGTCAACCCTTCGGCGTCCAGCCCACACCCCGGCAGCGCCACCAGGACGGCTTCGGGCTCGCTGGCACAACCCGCGCACAGCAACGCCGCGAGGATTGCCGTCGGGTTGCGCCGCCACGGACCGTCGACACCGTTGCCGCGGCGAACTTTCTCGGAAACCGGCCGATTCGGAGCCGTTTTCGCGTCGTTTGGCGCGGGGCGGGCCATGGTCGCCCGAAGCGAGGAGCACGCTACGGGAATCGTCATGTTATCATGGGCCCCGGTGTCGTCACCGGAGGCCGTCGCCGAGCGAGTGGGTGAGGCACCGCTTCGGTTCGGCAAGTACCGCCTGCTGCGGCTGCTCGCGCGCGGCGGCATGGGCGAGGTCTACCTGGCCCAGCTCGTCGGCGAGCTGGGATTCGAAAAGAAGCTGGTCATCAAGACCATCCTGCCCGAGCTGGCGGCCCAACCCCGTTTCATCGAGCTGTTCGCCGCCGAGGCCAAGACGGCCGTCGCCCTCTCCCACGGGAACATCGTGCCGATCTACGAGCTCGGCCGATCGGGCGACACCTTCTACATCGTGATGGGTTACGTGGACGGCCCGTCCATCTCGGAGCTCCTGCGCGCGGCGAAGCGCCAGGACCTCGCTCCGCGGTTGGACGTGGCCCTGCACGTCATCCGCGGCGTCCTGACGGGCCTCGCGTACGCGCATCGTCCCGAGCGCGACCGTGCCGCCGTGGTCCACCGCGACATCTCTCCGCGCAACGTCCTGGTCGATCGCAGCGGGCAGGTCCGCATCGTCGACTTCGGGATCGCCCTCCCCGCGCGCGTCCAGGTGAACGTGAGAGCGGGGTCCACGGGCTACATGGCCCCCGAGCAGGCGCGGGCGGAGGCGGCCGATCCTCGCGCCGACGTGTTCTCCACCGCGTGCCTGCTGTACGAGTTGGCCACCCACCAGCGCGCCTTCCCCAAAGAAGGCGTGTGGACCATGCCGGACCTCGCGGTGCTCCCCACGACGCTCCGCGGACCCATCGAGCGCGCGCTCTCGCTGGAGCCCGCCGATCGCCCCGAAGACGCGGCCGCGTTCTTGCAACTTCTGGCCCCCGCGATCGCCGAGCACGCGGCGACGTTCGGGGATCCCGATCTCGCCGGCGTGGTTCAGTCCTTGTTCCCCGACGGCTGGGATTCGACCTCCAAGCCGGCGATCGAAGGTGGCATCGCCTCGGGGCAGACCGGTCCGAAGACCGAGACCTTCGCCACGCGGCTCACCGCCGTCACCCACGTCGCGCCGGTCCCCCTCGAGCCCGCCGAACCCCGGCCCGAGGCGTCGGGCCGCTCGCCCGTTGGCGAGGAGCTCGCCGCATCGAGCAGCGCCGCGATCGTGGCGGCGCCTCCCGTCGAGCCTCCGCGCCGCTTTCCGATCGTCATCGCGCTCTTGGGGGCGGCCGCCGGCGGCGCCGTGGCGTTCGGGCTCGCGCAGATGAGCGCGAGGCGAGACCACGCCGACACCCCGGGGGTCGGCGTGACTGCCCGCCATTCGACCCCGGACGAGGCGCCGCGACCGTCCCGGGGCGAGGCACCGCGACCTGCCTTCGATCCCGCGCCCCCTGCCCCGCAAACGGAACCACCGACGCACGAGGCATCGCCCCTCGAAGACCCCGCGCCCGCGACCGTCCGCCATCGGGTCCACGTGCGGCCGGCCGACGCCACCGCGACCCTCGACGGACGACCGCTGTCGGGCGGACCTCCGTTCGACCTCGAGCTGCGACACGATGCATCGGCGGAGCTGGTCGTCGAGCGCAGCGGCTACGTGACGCGACGCTTCCAGGTGGGACCGGGCGCACCTCCTCCCGAGACCGTCGTGCTCGAGCGCGTCAAGCCCAAGGGCCAGGGATGGCTGAAGGTGGTCGCCACCAGCGTGCCGTGGGCCGAGGTCCGCATCAACGGCAAGAACGTGGGCGTGACGCCCACGCGCAAGCTGCTGCTGCCCGAAGGCGAGCACAACGTCGAGGTTCGTTGTGTACCGGACGCCTGCAGCACCGAGCGGGTGCTCTTGCGCAAGAAGGTCAGGATCGCCGCCGACGAAACCCGTGTGCTGCAGGCCGAATGAACGGTGGGCGCGAGCGCGAGTCCTATTGCATGGGTGGCAGGAACGAGGGGATGTCGACCTCGATGCCCGCCTGACGATCGCGGGTGCCCAGCACCACGCCGGTGGTGACCGCCCCCACCACCGCCACGCCGACCAGCGACCACACCCACGCGCGCTTGTACCAGGGCCGCGGTGGAGGCGGCGTGTCCTGGGGAGTCACCGGTGCGGTGTCGATGCGCGGCACGGGCCAGGGTGCCTCGTCGCCGAGCCGCTCGCGCGTTCCGTCGAACGTCACCGCCTCGTTCGACGCGCCGAGCACGAACGCCACGCCTTCGGTGCGCGATTGGGGCCGTTCGTGCCACACCGGTCCGAATCCCTCGCCGCACGCATAGCCCTGGAGCCCCAGCCGCCCCTCCCGGAGGCGAAGCAGCACCAACCGACCCAGGCCGACGGCGTCGCAGATGCGCTCGGCCACCTCGATCGACGCGGGCAGGCCCGGGCCGATCGCCTCGGTGCCGCCCGGCAGCACGATCTCCTCTTCCGGGGTGACGACAATTCCCCACGGCGGCATGCCCGGACGGCGGACCACCACGAAATGGTCCCCGGGCGGCACCGGCCGCAGCCCCGCCACGCCGTCGATCTCGATCTCCAGACCGACCTGCACCGGCCGAACCTTCGGGGCGCTCCACCGATCGCGCGTGGCGAGGACGTCGTCGCGAACCTTGGCGAAGGCCTCGGCGAACGCGGGCGGGACGCGTCGCGTCGACAAGGTCGCCTCCGGATCGAGGGCGACCGCGGCCCGCAACGCGGCGTCCATCCGGGTCGGATCGCCGCGGGTCCATGCGATCTGTCCCTCCAACACCCGGGCCGCGAAGGCCAGCCGCGCAGCACCAGGCGCGGTGGGGATGCGTTCGAGCGCGGCCAGAACCTCGCTCACGCTCCCACCGGCGGCATCCAGGTCTCCGGCGCGGTACGAGGCGGCCGCCGCCTGCAGAGTCTGGCGGGCGTCGATGAGCGCCTCCACGTCCTTGCGGTCGATTTCGTGCGCGACGAGTCGCCGAGCCTCGTCCGCGGCATCGGCCACCACCTGCGAGGCAGGAATTCCCGCCACCTCGGCGACCAACCGGGCCAGACGTTGCTGCGTCGCCGCGTCGACCGTAGCCTTGTCGTGCCACACCAACCCCACGGGCTCGACCGGAGATGCCGGGGCCGGACCCAGGAGGAGGAAGGCGAGCGCAAGCACGCCCCCGAGTGTCATGGACCGGCCCAAGCTACGCAAAGTCGAGCGCATCGAGCAGGTGCGGGGGGACGAGCGGGTCCTCGTCGTGCGCGACCCGCTCGGGGTGGCGGAGCCGTTCGCGATCGACGCCGCTTTCGGCGCAGTGCTCGATCTCCTCGACGGAACGCGTACGGTCGGACAGATCCGGCAGTCGCTCCTGATGCGGGGGGAGCTCGACGTCTCTGCCGACGACCTTCAGGCGTTCGCCGACGCGCTCTCGGAGGCGGGCTTTTTGGACGATGCGCGGTTTTCGGCCAAGCTCGCGGCGCTCCACGCCGAGTTCGAGCAAGCGGCGGAGCGCCCCGCCGCGCTCGCGGGCCTCTTGTACCCCGACGACGCGGCCACCCTTCGCGAGGTGCTCGAGCGCACGCTGCCCGACCCCGCGTCACGCCGGCGAGACGACGCCTCGGCGCTCGGCGTGCTCGTTCCCCACGGACCGCTCGAGCTCACCGGCGAGGTGCTGGACGCCACGCTGAGGGACCTGCCCTCCGAAGGCGCCCTCGATCTGATCGTGGTCCTCGGCACCGATCACGGCCCTGGGCTCTTGCCCTACGCCGTCACGGCCAAGCCCTTCCGAACGCCGCTGGGCGTGACCCGGACCGCCGTCCCCGAAATCGAAGCGCTGGAGCGGCGCGTGCCGTGGATCCGTCGCGAGGAGATCCGTCATCGCCAGGCGATGAGCATCGAGCTGGCGGTGCTGTGCCTGCAGCACCTGTACGGGGACGCCTGTCCGCCCA
>CAZYSW010000427.1:0-5388 GCA_964650105.1 uncultured Nannocystaceae bacterium | reverse complement strand
TAGGCGGTCTCCGGATCGATGCGTTTGCCCCGTGCGATCCGCTCCATTGCGAAATCGCGCACCGTTCCTCCTCCCGGATCGGCCTCGACCACCAGAAAGTGGCTGGTGGTGCGCCCGAATCCGTAGATCGGCAACAGGCTGCGGTGGCTGACACGGCGGGCGCGTTCGAGGTCGCGCTCGAGTGCCGCGCGAATGTCCGGTTGCGCCACGAGCACCGGATCGGCCACCGTGAGCAGAACCGGGACGTTGTCCTGCCGGGCTCGGTAGCGCTCGCCGAAGGGCGTCTGACCCAGCGACTCGCCGATCACGAAGGGGGCACCGAACGAAGCGTCCTCGGCCTGGAGGTCGCCCGGATCGAGTTCGGTCCCCTGCGGGATCGTCTTCACCAGTCGGCGACTATAGCAGCACGGTGCGGGGATCCGTCCAACCGTCGCCGCGGACGCCCTTCGTCGAGCGCGGTGACCATCCCTTGCGGGGCCCTGGAACCCGAGCCGACCGAGCGCGACACCGCGCAGGGTGGCCGCGTGGAGGCGGGCTCCACGGGCGTGCAAGGACGCCTACTTCGAGGCGATCCCCAGGGCTTCTTCGACCGTGGGTCCCTGGGTGTCGTCACGCCCTTGTCGAATGCCGGTGAGCAACGAGGCTGCGGCCTCCTGGGTCGCCGGGGTCGTCGACGGATCGGAGATCAACCCTTCGAGCCACGGCTCCACGACCGCGCGCACCTCGGCGGTGGTGGCTCGCATCTGGCCCATGCTCATCAACACCTTCACCACGAAGGTGTCCTGGGGCATGAAGAGATCCTGGCGGTCGTCGGGCTGTCCGTCGGGGCGCAACGACAACTCCAGGCGCGGGCACGTCGCCGTGCGCTCCGTCAGTGGCGTCGCGTCGTAGCTGCGGACGATGGCGAGGTTCGATCGCTCGTCGGCCAGGATCCCCAACGCGTGCACGATGGCGCATCGGACCTCGAAGGGGGCCGTGGCCAGCCGGTCTTCGAGGATGGTGACCACCTCGCGGCCACCCCGTTGGTCGCGGTGCTGGGCCAGCGCCCAGGCGGCCATCCGCTGCGCAGGGACCTCGGAGCGGTGCAGGATTTCCTCGAGCAGCGGCACCGAGCTCATGACCTGGATCGAGCCCAACGCGTACAGAAGCCGTAGGTCGATGGGTTCCCCGGCGTCCATCTGAGCGCGGATCTCGGCGTGGATGGGCTCGGCCATGGGCCGGTGTTGCAGGCGGCCCAACGCGACGAGGGCCTCCCGGCGAAGCGCGGGGTCGCCCCGGCGCGCGGCCTCGACGAGGGGAGGCAAAAGCGGGCGGCGGGTGGGCAAGTCTCCGAAGCGGCCCAGCGCCCAGGCGGCCCAGGCCGCTGGCGGTCCGTCGCCTTCGAGTCGCCGGCGCAGCGCGGGGACGATCTCACGTTCGCGGCGGATCGAGAGCTGGACGATCGCCTCGATCTGTCCCGGTTCGTCCGCGTGCTCGAGCGCGCTGATGGGCTTGCCGACACGCCGGTAGTAGGTGTCGAAGTCCCGGTTCACGGCATTGAACAGCAGGTACGTGACGGCGCCGCCGATGAGCATCAAGACGGGGAAGCTGACGGTGGTCCGCTGCATGCTCACCGCGACCGATTCGACATCGTCGCTGCGGCCGGCGAAGCGCCCCGCGCGTCCCTCCAGGTGCGTTCGTCGAAAAGCCCCCTTGAACGCCAGCTCGTCGAGGAGCAGGGCGTCGAAGAACGCGACCACGAACATGGCCGCGTAGTATCCGAAAAGCAGCGCCGTTTCGGTGCCCTGCGAATCGGGCACCGCCCGTACCAGGCGCGCGACCCAGATCGCCACCAGGAATCCGGCGAGGTTCACCAGGATCGTCAGTGACCAAAGTTTCACCGCGATCGGGGTGCCCCCGCGGCGGCGTACGACCCTCGGGGGTGGGGCGTGCTCGGCCTCGGGCATCGACCGACTCATAACGCGGATGTGGACCGCGCGGCAGGCCGCGGGTTCCCCGGGCCATCGGTTTTCTCGGCTCGGGGGCCCCGACACGACGCGCGAGACGGCGGCCGTTCGGGCGCTTCGCGGTCGTTGCGCCGTCGGATCGCTCCGGGTCGTCGATTTCTTGGTGGGGCGATGCCCAGGGTCCTACGGTCGGGGACGCGATGTCGGACGCCGTCCGAGCGACCTCGGCCCATCGGTCACCCGCCGCGTCGCCGCCGCGAGCGCCTCGGCCGAAGAACGGCCCCGAGGGGCGAGACTGGCGGAGCGTGGTCGTGGGGGTGCTCGCGGCCCTCGAGGCGCTCGCGATGTTCGGAGCCCTGGTGCTGGCGGGCGAGCGGTTGGTGTCTCGGTGGCTCCAGGCGCGGGACGACGACCGCACGATCCCGGGCTTGCGCCTGGCCGGCGTCGAGGCCGGGGACCTCGAGGGGCCGGCCCTCCGCGCCGTGGCGGCTGCGGCAGCCCTGACCGCGCTCGATCGCCCACTGACGGTGCGCGCCGGTCGCGTCGAGCTGCAGACCACCCCGCGTGGCCTCGGCGCGGTACCCGATCTCGAGGCCACGCTCGCCGCCGCCAGGGACGTGGGGCGAAGCGGCGACCTGCTCGAGGATCTGCGAGCCCGGATCGCCGCGGCGCGTGGAGACATCGATCTTCCGCTGGGACACCGCTTCGACGAGGCGCGGGCCCTCGACGCACTGTTGAGCCTCGCCCCCGAGGTCGACACGCCCTCGCTGCCCACGCGCCTCGATCTCCAGGGACGCAAGGTCTTGCCCGCCACCCGGGGGACGGCGCTTCTGGCCCACGACTCCCTGTCGACGGTCGCCATCGGGCTGGCCAGCGGCGCCGAGGTGATCGATCTGGTCGTGCAGCACAAGCCCGAGGTCGAGGACCCGCTGCGCGACATCGCCGACGAGCTCGACATCGGGATCGTGCTCGGGAGCTTCGATACCCCGTATTCCACCGCCCCCGATCAGCGCGACCGCACCCACAATCTGGAGCTCGGGGCCGCGGCGATCGACGGGAAGGTCCTGATGCCCGGGGAGACGTTCTCGTTCAACGAGACGGTGGGGGATCGCTCGGTGGAGAACGGCTATCGCTACGCCACGGGCATCGCCGCCGGAGAGCTCATCGACTCCGTCGGCGGTGGCATCTGCCAGGTCAGCTCGACGATCTTCGGCGCCGCGTTCTTCGGGGGGCTGGAGATCGTCAGTGCCCGCCCGCACAGCCGTCCCAGCAACTACGTCGACATGGGGCTGGACTCGACCGTGGTGTTCCCCAGCGTCGACTTGGTGTTCAGGAACCCGTACGACTTTCCGGTGGTGCTGCACATGACCGTCAGCCAGGGCAAGGTGCGCGCCGAAGTCCTGGGGGCTCGGCGGCCGTACCAGGTCGCCTTCGAGCGCGAGCTGAAGGAAGTGGTGCCGTTCAAGACCGTCTGGCGCGACGACCCGCGGCTGCGCACGGGGACCGAGGTCGTGGCGCAGCAAGGCATGCGCGGGTTCAAGCTCGAGCGTCGTCGCAAGCTGTACCAGGCCGGAGAGGTCGTGGCGACCGAGAGCTGGGAGCTCTACTACCCGCCGACCGCCGAGATCGTCCGTCGGGGCACCGACCCGAACGGAGAGATTCCCCAGACCACCCCCAAGGCGACCCTCCGCGACCCCGCGCCCCAGCTGCGCCTCGTCCAGTAGCGCGCTCCGATGCGGCGTCGTGAAGGCGAGACGTGAAGCCACGCGAGGCGTCCGTCGGTGAGCACGTCGGGGGGGTGGGCCTCGTGCCCTTTCGCGTTTGCGCGTTTCTTGGGATTTCCGGTGACCTGGCTTAACCGGAGAAAAGCGAGGCGTCATGCGCGAGATGCATAAGTGGAAAGACAAGGTCGAGCTCAGCCTCGACAATCGCCAGATCTTCTTCCTCTTCTTCGGTCTCTCCGTCGTCGGGTGTTTCGTGTTCGCCCTCGGCGTGATGGTCGGCCGTCGGGTGGAGTTCGACGGCGGAGCCGAAGCCGCTGCCCTGGCGGACGACTCGCTCGCGCTACTCGAGGCGGTCGGCGAGGACGAGCCGCTGTCGTTCAAGGAAGGCCTGGCCGAGCCGGCCACGTCCGACGTCCCGCCCACGCGCGAGCCCGACGCTCCGGCGAACCCGCCCCAGAGCGCCGGGTCGCCCACCCCCGACCAAGGCCCCGCTGCCGGGGCGGCTGCGGCCGAGCCACCGAAGCCGGCCAACGAGACCGTCATGGCCAGTGCGTCGCAGGCGATCTCCGGCAACGTGCCCAAGTCGGCCAAGTTCACCCTGCAGATGAAGGCGTTCAGCAACGCCGGTGATGCGGAGTCGTTCGCAGCGACGCTGCGGGAACGCGGCCATCAGGTCCGCGTGGAGCCCCACGAGGTCAAAGGCCGGGTGTGGCATCGCGTTCGCGTCGGCGCCTTCGAGACGTGGGCCGAGGGGTTGGCGGCCAAGGAAGCCTTCGAGAAGGCGGAGAACGTCATCGCGTACGTCGTTCGGATGTGAGCCCAGTTGACCCCCGTCGCGGGGTCGACCTACCATCGCGATCGATGTGGCGCATCCTGTGGCTCGCGGCCGTCGTCTGGCCGTGCGGATGCTTCGAGGACGCAGACCGCATTCAGTGCAATCTCGGAGAGAAGGGGTGCCAATGCAACGACGGGCGATGCCTGTCGGACCTCGTCTGCGCGCTCGACTACTGCATCCTCCCCGATTGCACGCCCGGGACCGCGTACTGCTCGTGTAAGGACGGCGCGTGCCTGGGGGACGCCGAGTGCCGGGATGGTGCAGTCTGCATTCCCCCCGATGGAGAGACCGAGTCGGCCACGTCGATCGCCGATGCGACGGACGCCACGGGGACCGAAAGCCACGATGGCACCACGCACGGCGGCAGCTCGACCGACGGCGAGGTGACCGAGGGGTCGACGAGCTCCGACACCACGGACGGGACGCTGTGCCAGACCGACGCGGATTGCGGAACGTGTCTGGCGTGCGGCCCGGGGAAATTCTGCGTGCCCACGGTGGGAGTCCCGTGCAAGGGCGAGGAGGTCCTGTGCGCCGATTGGTTGTGGGGCATGCAGGAGGGGCGATGCTACCGGCTTGCCGCGGCCACGCTCGAGCCACGATGCGACGGCACGGGACAGTGCGTCCCCGCCAGCCCGACCGAGTGTCCGAACGTCCAGGGAGACGTGCATTTCGCGTGCGACCCCGTGTGCGTCTCCAACTCGGCGGCATGCGCTAGCGGGGCGAAGGCGGACACGGTCACGATGGTGGACGCATGCGCGCTTTCCGGCACCACGTCCGCCTGCAAGCCGGTGTGCACCGACGGCAGCGCCTCGGGCTTCATCAACTACGCCTGCTCCGACGGGGAGTGCGTGCACACCGGTTACGGCCCGGACTGCACCCCGTT
>CAZYSW010000426.1:1229-5400 GCA_964650105.1 uncultured Nannocystaceae bacterium | reverse complement strand
CACGCAAGTGCAGAGCCGGATCGAGCGCATCCGGGTCCGGCGGGGCCGCGACGTGGAGCTCACCGTGCGCGAGACCCCGCGCGGACCGATCGTCACCGACTTCGTCGACGGGATGGACCGCGAAGTGAGCCTGGCGTGGACGGTGCTGCGTCCCGGCGATCGCACGGTCACCGCCATGCTGGGCGTCGCCCGGGCGCGAGACTGGCCGTCGTTTCTGGCCGCCCTCGAACACTACGACGGCGCGCCCCAGAACTTCGTGTACGCCGACGTCGAGGGCCACATCGGCTACAAGCTGGCGGGGCGCATCCCGCTGCGTACCGGGAGGACCGGCCATCGCCCCGCACGCGGTTGGATCCCCGAAGACGACTGGCAAGGCTACGTCCCCTTCGAGCAGCTCCCGGAGATCCACGATCCACCCGAGGGATACATCGTCACCGCCAACAACGCGCCGGCTCCCCCCACCTACCCCGTCGATCTCGGCTACTACGCCGACGCCCCCTACCGGGCCGCACGCATCGTCGCGCTGCTCGGTTCGGCGACCGACTGGACCGTCGCGTCCACCTACGCCCTGCAGATGGACGTCAAGAGCCTGCAGGCCGACGAGGTGCTGCCCTTTTTGCGCCGGCTCGAGCCCACCGATCCCGAGGCCCGGCGCGCGCTCGAAATCCTCGCCGGCTGGGACGGGCACATGACGGTCGACGCCGCCGCCCCGGCGGTCTACGAGGCCTGGCTCGTCGCGTTCACCGAAGCGCTGGGCCGACCGCACCTGGGCGATCTGACCTCCGCCTGGCTGGCACCCCGCCCCACGCTGATCCGGCGCGTGCTCGACGGGCGCGACGCCGACCTGTGCATCCCCGACTGTGCCGCTTTGGCCGAACACGGCCTCGCCCGCGCGATGCAGATCTTGCGCCGCGAGCTGGGGAACGATCCCGCCGCCTGGCGCTGGGGCGACGCCCACCCCGTGGTCTTCCACCATCCGCTGGCGATCACGCCCCGATTGCGACGCAAGCTCGACGTCACCCTCCCTGCGGCAGGCGCCCTGTGGACCGTCGACGTCGGCGGGTATCCCTGGTCCGATCCCTTCGTCATGACGCACCTGCCCAGCTACCGGCAGGTGGTCGATCTGGGCGCCCTCGACCGGAGCGTCTGGATCACCACCCCGGGCCAAAGCGGTCTGCCCCATGACGTCCACTACCGCGATCTTGCCCCACGCCACCAGGCGGGCGATCCCCTCCCCATGCACTTCGGTCCCGCCGACGCATCGGTGGTGCGGGTCCGCACGCTACAGCGGTAGGTCAGACCGGGCTCGAACCCCCGCGGCTCGAACCCCGACCCATGGATCTCCGTCTCGGTTGGCGCAATGCTGCGCCTCCGCGGAAGCCGAGCTCGATGGCGACGAAGGGAACGCGTCCGCTTCGTCGTCGAGCGCATCCCAGCGTACTCGTCTCGGTTTGCCGCTGCCGTCGCTGCAACGCCACGACGCGGCGCCGCACGTCGAGGGACGCGATCTCCTCAAAGCCACCACCTTGCTGGGCCGCAAGTCCGCGCTGACCGGCAGCTCCGTCCGACTGGTCCCCGGCGAACGCGTCCCCGGCACGCCGTACCGACTCGTCCCCTGGCTCGGCGACGGGGTATGGGGGCGGCGACAGCATCGACGACGTGCTGATGGCCACGTCGATCGCGAGCCACCGCCCATTTCCGAGGTCGCGCGCGAGCCGATCCCACCCGCCTGGCGGCGGTGTCATGCGCTGTCTGGCCAAACACGCCGACGCGCACTACCAGGACGCCGCGGACCTCGAGCGCCGAACCGGGTTGGCAAGCCTCCACCGCGACCCTGCATGGCTGCATCGTCCGGACCTTCGTCGAGGTTCGTCTCGGCCGTGCTCCGCGGTGCACGACGTGCCTGCGATCGTGCGGAGAAGCGACGTCGAAACGAGGGTTGCGAGCACGCCGTGCCGCACGACGGCGATCCCCTCGACGTCGTCGCACACGGGCTGGGACAGCCCGTGGTGGATGTTTGCCGATCCAGTGACACCGTTTCGGACGACCGCCGGTCGTGTTGCTCGACGTTCGCCCGATTCGCTCTGCGACGGTTCGCGTCGCGACCGAGGTGAGCTCGTGTGGGTCGCCCCGCATGCGCGTGCGGCTCCCGATCACGCACTGCGCTTCGCGTCTGCCGCACGAACACCGGCGACGGTGTCTCGATCCAGCCGAACGGCGCAGAACAGTGATTTACCGGGTTTGCGCAGTGCGCGACGAATGCTAGACTCGTGGTTGCAATCGTCGTCGAAACGGATTTCCCGCCGCGCTCGAACGAGCCCGCCGGGACATCCAGAAAGGGTTTGTCGCCATCCAGACGGCGCTCTGGGGACGACCGGCCGACGTCATGTCTCGACCAGGAGGAACCACCCGTATGCAAGCCACCACCCAGGAGACCTCGAAGGAGCAGAACGCGCGCACGGGGGCCCTGTACCGGCACGTGAAGCGTACGGAGTGGGGCCTCGCGAAGCTTGCCTGGGAAAAGGACGGCAAGCGTGGCTACCAGTTCGAGGACGGAGAGCTCCGGGTCTTCGCCGATGGGTACTACAGCCTCCTCGAAAGGGTCGATCGCTCTTCCGAAGACCTGACCGCGATCTCCGAGAAGCTCGATCGGCAGCTCGGGAACATCTCTCGACGTAGCACGAAGAGCGCCGTCAGCAAGGCCGATCTGCCCACGTTCGACGAACAGATCGCCGTGTTCCTCCGCCTGTTCCCCGGCGGTTTCATGGATTCCGCCTGGCTCGCCGAGCACCGGGGCGAGGCCGGGGCTCGGCAGCTCAAACGCCATCGGACACCCGCGAGCCGCAAGGCCATCGAGGCCCTCTCCAAGGAAGCCATCGACGAGAACATTCGGACGGGCGACGAACGAGCGGTGTTGCAGCGCGCGATCGAGGTCCTCGAGTCGACCGATCTCGTCACGCGAGCCCAGATCGCGCCCCTCGAGGGTCTCGCGCCCGACCAGGGCTTCGCGGCGGCCCTGCGCGATCTCCTGTACGGCGACGATCGGTTCGACGTTCGCTTCGATCGCTACTGCCAAGTCCTCGGCCGCAGCACCAAGGGCTCGCCCTCCTGGCCGCTGGTGACCGCCCTGCCGGCGCTGGTGCTGCCCGACGAGCACGTGTGCATCCGCCCCAGCGTGTTCGCCACGCAAGCCGACGTCCTCGATCCGCGGATGCGGCCCTCCAAGACGCCCAGCTCCGCCTCGTACGCCGCGTATCAGGACATGGTCCGCACGATGATCGAGGCGCTGCGCGAGGCCGGGTATCCCCCCCGTGACAGGCTCGACATCCACGACTTCGTGTGGGTCACCTTGCGCCCGGGCGCCTTCAAGGTGCTCGAAGCGGTCCGCGCCGAATCGGGCCGCGACGAGCCCCAGCGCGCGGCGGCCACCAACTGAATCGCCATCCATTTCGTCGCGGTCCGTCCCCCTCACGTGCGGGGGACGGGCTCGCCGTCTCACGTGCGGGGGGGACGGGCTCGGCCTCGGACGCCAGGCGCTCCTCCCCGTCCAGGCGCCGATGCAGGTGCAACCATGCCAGCGTCACGGCCACCAGACCCAAAGCACCGACGGCGAGGATGAGCCACGCGTTCTGCTCGACGAAGCCCTGGCCCAAGAACACCGTACCGACGGCATAGGGGAGCTCCGCCAGCGACAAGGTGATCGCATAGATCGGGAAACGATAGCGCAACGTCCCCAACACGTACCCGGGCACTTCCGAAGGCAGCGCCACCTGGAACAGCAAGATCGTGAAGAACCCCGCCCGCCGCGACAGCTTGGTCGCGAACGCATCGACCAGCTCGGGCTCGACCAGCCACCGCACCACGCGGCGGCCCAAGGTGCGCCCGACGGCGTATGCCGCGACTCCGCCCAGCAACCACGAAAGCCACAGCAGCACGACGGTGGCGGCTTCACCCCAAGCATGGATCGCCACCGGGACCACCACCGCGCTGGAGACGAACGCGAGCATCGCCGACAGGGCCGACAGGACCACGAACAGCGCGACGCCCCACCCCGGATAGGCCGCGACCAGCTCGCCCGACCACTGTAGGATCTCCGTCACCCAGGCATGCACCACGTCCGATGCGGCCAACGCGGCGAGGCCCGCCACGGCCGCCGCCAGGGCCACGATCC
>CAZYSW010000426.1:0-1219 GCA_964650105.1 uncultured Nannocystaceae bacterium | reverse complement strand
ACCTAGACACCGTACTCCCGCATGCGACGGGAGCGAGTCGTCACACGTCCACGCTTCGCTCGCGACCACGGCAGGTTCACGACCCCTTGCGGTCGACGCCGCGCCGGCTCCAGCCGTGCATCGGATGAAGATCCCGCGAGACGACGACACCGTCCTCGACGACCTGGCTGCGTTGCTCGTCGCGCCAAGCCTTCTTCGGTCTCGCGACTTGGAAGTATTGGACGCGCTACTGGCGTGAATCTGAGTCGCCAACTCCGCGCAATCAGCGGATATTGGCGTGGCTGGTAGCGACGGGTGTAGACCCCGATGTATGCCCGCAAGGCACACGGAAGGTCCACCAATGCCTGCCCACGCCAAGCACCGAGCGTGCGGAGCTTCGCGGCGCCGCCGATCGGCTCGGTGGCGATCTCGTGTTGGAAGTCGAAGAGACCGGTTCCGGCGCTGCCAACGACCGTCCTGGTCTACAGCGGATCCGCGATGCCGCGCGGGGCGGGAAGATCGACGTCGTGCTCGTCTGGAAGCTGGACCGGTTCGGCCGCTCCGCGCTCGGCGTCTCGGGGGCGAGTGGGACCAGCGAGACGGACCACGCCGGGTCACGCACCCCTGGGCTCGTCCTTCCTTGTAAGCGGCATCGATGCTGCACGCAGGAGTGCGGCGACACGGAGCTTGGCCCCTTCGCCGAGCGGTTCCAGGCCAAGATCGAGTGGGAGCGCGAACTTCTCACGGGCGGGGATCCCGATGAGTGAGAACGAGGTCGGGACCGCGAGGGAAGTCGCGAAGCTCCTGCGCGTCAACAGGAAGACCGTCTACGAGGCGTTCGCCGCGGGCGATTCTCCCCGGCCTCCGGATCGGCAATCGCATCCGCTTCCATCGCGCCGAGGTGCTAACGTTGCTGAGCCAAGGCCACGCTGTCCAAGCCCGAAAGGGACGACGATGAGCGTGAGACGACGGCGCGGCAGAAACGGCGGCGCTCAGGGAAAGTGGATGGTCCACATCGAGTACACCAACCCCGACGGCCGGCGCCAGACAGTGCGAAAGGTGTCGCCCGTTCAGACTCGGCGGGGTGCGGAGCGATACGAACGAGAACTGCGCCAAGCACTGCTCGATGGCACCTACGACAGAAGGAGCAGCCTTCTCCGCCCAACTTCGCTCGGTTCGCCGACGAGTTCGTGGAGAACTACGCGAAAGTCAACACCAAGTACAGCTCGGTCCGCTCCAC
>CAZYSW010000425.1:0-5401 GCA_964650105.1 uncultured Nannocystaceae bacterium | reverse complement strand
GACGAGCTGTGGTTCAAGCTCGTCCTACGAGAGCTGGTCTCCGTGCGCACTCTGTTCGCGCAGACCCCCGTCCCCGAGCAGTCGCTGGCGTCGGCGGTGCGGGGGATCCGTCGTATGGCCCTCATCATTCAAAAGGCCACCGACCACTTCTCGTTGATGGAGACGATGACGACCCGCGACTACCTGGCGTTTCGCGACAAGCTCTATCCCGCGAGCGGCTTCCAGTCGGCGCAGATGCGGGAGATCGAGATCCTGTTGGGGTTGCGCAGCGAAGAGCGGATCGGGCTTGGCCACGAGCACAGCTTCGTCGATGCGCTCCGCGGACCCGGCGGGGAGGAGTCTCCCGCCTATCGCCGGGTGAAGGCCCGCCTCGACGACCGGCCGACGCTGCGCGAGACGTTGAACGCCTGGCTGTTCCGCACGCCCATCCAGGGCTCGACGCCTTGCGATCCCGACGACGAGCAGGTCGTCACCGAGTTCATCGAGGAATACCTCGCCGCACAACGCCGAGAGCTCGAGGCGCAGCGCGAGGTCGCCGTCGCCCTGGCGACCACCGAAAAAGACCGGCAGCGGTTGATCGAGCGCTATGCGGCCGAGGTCGAGAGCACGCGGGCGTTCATGTGGGCCGAGGACGAGCCCCCCGAGCAGCGACGCGAGCTGAGCCGCGTCCGCGCGGCGCTGGTGTTCATCGAGAGCTACCGCGAGCTGCCCCTGCTCGCCTGGCCTCGTGAGGTCGTCGAGGGCGTCGTCGCGCTCGAGCAGGCGTTCACGGTCTTCCGCCAACGGCACGCACGCATGGTCGAGCGCGTGATTGGGCGACGCACGGGGACCGGTGGCTCCGCGGGCGTCGAGTACCTCGATCAGACCGCGCTCCGGTACCGCGTCTTCCGGGACTTCTGGGCCGTGCGGACCATGCTCGTCCGCCGCGCCGCGCTTCCACCGCTGCGGAATGCGGCGCACTACGACTTCGCCGAGAACAAGATGTGAGGAGGGCGAGGCACGGGGCTCGACCCGGCCAGCGCGCGCCCCCCGAGTCGGGTGCACGCGCTGGCCCGTTCGATGGCCCGAACCGGTCCTACGCCGACGTCCCGAACGCCGGTGACCCCCCCACCGGCGCCGGTCCGCGCCGTTACCGGCCCCAGGACGAGTACGGCTCCGGGCGTCGCGGCTCTTCCTGCTGCTCGGCCTGCTGCTGCCCACCCGCTCCAGACGACGCGGATGGCGCGCTGGACGTTTGCGCACCGGGGGCGGGGCTCGCGGGCGGGTGGTGAGCCGCCGCCGCAGCGGGCCGCGTCAACGGCGCGCGTACCTTGCGCGACATCCTGCGGATCATGCGTCGCAGCGACTTGGCGATCGCGTGACCCGTCGGGAGCACGACGCCGACGGTCTCTTCGCCCTCCGTCTGCAGGACGATCGTGTACTTGCCGATCACCAGGCGGATGGTCGATTCGTCCGTTTTGTTGAGCAGATTGAGCGCGGAATCCAGGACGGGACTCCAGGACTCGTCCCCGCGGAACTCTCTTTCTGCATTCTGACTCACGACCGCCACGGCGACGATGCCTTGGGCTGCCGCCAAATGGTCGATGTTTGCTCGAAGACTCATGAGTGCCTACCTCTCGTGTGTCCCGGTCGGGCCAGGACAGTGGTTAGTCTGTCGGATTCGGCGCCGGGTGCCAGTTTCCGAACATCCGCGTGCGTCGATCCGAGAGCTCGCCCGAGATCGGGCCGATCTCGAACGGGGGGTTTTCCGGGCATCGCGGTGCCCGCCTTTCTCAAGGGTACTGCGCAAGCTCCTCCTCGGTTACAGCCTGACAGGAAATCGCGGCCGAGCACGCCGCGGCCTCCGCAAAGTGCGCTCGCCCGGAATCGCGGTGCGCGGGGTCTACCGCGGCGTGTCGGGGATTCCCGCGCCACGCGGCGGAGGATTCACCCGCGTGAAAACCGACTGCGTCATCTCGACACACCGCTCCCACAGCGCCTCGATCTGCGCCTCGTTGCGAAACCTACAACGCGCCGCTTTTCGGTCCACCCAAAACTGGCCGCTTCGCCCGTGCCAGCTCGGCTCCGAGGCGGCCCAGGTCGGCGTCAGGGCTGCGGAGGCGATGGTGCGCAGCTTGGCCCCGAGCCCGCGCACCCTCGCGGCCAGGCCCGTCTGCGCGCGATACAGCCCCGTCGGTGCCACGCCGGGGTGGCACGCGTGCACGCTCACCTCCGGACCCACCCGTGCAGCCAGCCCCCAACTCAGCATCCGGTTGGCTTGTTTGCTCTGCGCGTGCGCAATTCGGCCCGAGAACGGTCGGCGACGAAACTCCAGATGGTCGAGATCGAGATCACCCGCGGACGTCGAGGCGACGTTCACCACGCGGGCGGGCGCACACCGCTGCATGTGAGGCAACAGGAGATTCGTCAGCAAGAACGGCCCCAGGACGTTGGTCGCCCACGTCAGCTCGCGCCCGTCGGCGGTCTCGAGGCGCTCGGCGGGCATGACCGCGGCGTTGTTGACCAGGACGTGCACGGGGCCCCCCCGAGGCGGGGCGACGGTGAAAGGCACGAATGGAGGTGGGTTCCGACAGGTCGACGAGCAGCATCGAGACGTGATCGTTCCCACTGTCGTGGACGATCTCCTCGAGGGCAGCGCTCCCACGCTCGAGGTCACGGCCCGCCATCACCACCGTGGCACCGAAGTAGGCCAGGTTGCGGGCGATTTCCTTGCCGATTCCGGAGCTCGCGCCCGTGACCACGCAGCGGCGACCCACGAGATCGTACTTCACCGATCTCAGGATAAGGCGTCGGCCCGGCCGAACGGAAAAATGCACCGCGGGGGCGAGCTCGCGCACCGACGGGTGCGCGAATCGGAGCGTCGGGGCGTCGCGGGTCGGGTGCCGCGTCGCGGTCGGCGTGCAGGGCTGCAAACCGGCCCACGATGGGCGGTCTGGGGGGCTCGCCCGCGTCGCGCCGGGTGTCGGCCGCGGGGCGGCGGACGAGCCGACCCGGCCCGCAACGGGCCGCGATCGGTGGAATTCGGCCTCGGCCGCCGGCGAGGTCCAAAATCGCTCGCTTGTCTTACACTCGCCCCGCGGTCGACGACGGCGTCCTGCCGACCCGGCGCGTCGGCGAGTGACGAAAGGGACCGCGAAAGGAGTGCTCATGGCAGGCAAGATGATCGAGTTCCAGGCCAATGGCCGCACCGCCAGCGGATACCTCGCCACGCCACCCCAGGGGCGCGGCCCCGGTCTGATCGTCATCCAGGAGTGGTGGGGCCTGGTCGATCACATCAAGGACGTGACCGACCGCTTTGCGGCCGAGGGATTCGTCGCGCTCGCGCCCGACCTCTACCACGGCGAACGCACCACCAACCCCGACGAGGCGGGCCGCAAGATGATGGCACTGGAGATCGCCGGCGCCGGCAAGGACCTGCGCGGCGCGGCCGAGCACCTCTTGGCACTGCCGGAGGTGGAGCCCAAGAAGGTCGCAGCGCTGGGCTTTTGCATGGGTGGGCAGCTCGCCTTGTTCGCCGCCACCGAGCACCCCCAGATCGCGGCGGCCGTGGACTTCTACGGCATTCATCCCAGCGTCAAGCCCGACTTCTCCAAGCTGCGTGGTCCGGTCCTGGCCCACTTCGGGCGCCAGGACGCGTTCGTCACCGAGGACGCCGCCAACGCGCTGGTGGCCGAGATCGAGAAGGCCGGCGGGCGAATCGAGGCGCACTTTTACGACACGGGCCACGCGTTCTTCAACGACGCGCGCCCCGAGGCCTACAGCAAGCCCGACGCCGAGCTGGCCTGGCAGCGGACGCTCGATTTCTTGCGCGCGCATCTGAAGTGAAGCGCGGTACCCCGCAGCGTTGGGGCCTGCGTCTTGCC
The DNA here is from genome assembly GCA_964650105.1 of uncultured Nannocystaceae bacterium. Lineage (GTDB taxonomy): Bacteria > Myxococcota_A > Polyangia > Nannocystales > Nannocystaceae > CAZYSW01. The sequence continues at coordinate 1,538 of CAZYSW010000425.1, read as the reverse complement.
CTCGGGTACTTCGCCTTCTCCACGGTGTTGCTGATCGCCCCCGTCTACACGACGTTCGGCAACCGCATCGAGCCCCGCGTGCTCGGGCTGCCCTTCAGCCTGGTGTGGGTGCTGTGCGTCATCGCGGCCAACTTCGCGGTGCTCGCCTGGCTCTACGCGCGCCGCATCGTCGACGGCCGGGGTGACGACGCATGATCGACGCGCTCCCGGCCGTCGTCGTCGTCGGCTACCTGGGGGTGGCCCTCGCCATCGGGCTGCTCGCGGGGCGGCGGGGAAAGGGCGGTGTCGCCGACTTCGTGGCCGGGGATCGGGCGTTCGGTCCCGTGGTCATGTACTTCGTGATGGGGGCGACCATCTTCAGCGCGTACGCGTTGCTCGGCACCCCGGAGCGGATCGTGTCCAAGGGCTCGGACGCGTTCTACATCCTGGGCTACGGGGCGGTGGGCTTCGTCCCGGTGTTCTTTTTCGGGGCGCGGGTCCGCCGTCTGGGGGCTCGCCTCGATGTGGTGACCCAGGCCGAGCTCCTCGGCGCCCGCTTCGACAGCCGGGCCGTCACCGCCATGATGGGCGCGTCGACGTGCCTCGCGTTCGTTCCCTACATGGTCATCCAGCTCAAGGGCGCGGGCATGGTCATGAACGCGGTGATGGGGGTCTCCCCCACCGTCGGCGCGGCGATCGTCTACGGCGTGGTGACGCTGTACGTCGCGATCGGTGGCGTTCGGGGCGTGGGGTGGACCAACGTGTTGCAGGGCATCGCCATGCTGGTCGTGGTGTGGGGGCTGGGCCTGTGGATCCCCGAGCGGTTGTACGGCGGCGTGAGCTCGATGTTCGACCGCGTGATCGAGCAGTCACCCGAGCACCTCGTGCTCCCGGGGCCGGGTCCCACGTCGTCGTGGCAGTACACCTCGGAGATCCTGGTCTCCAGCCTCGGCTTCTCGATGTGGCCCCAGGTGTTCATGAAGTGCTTCACCGCGCGCAGCGCTCGTCTGGTGCAGCTCTCCGCAGTGCTGTACCCGACGTTCCTCTTCTTTTTGGTGCCCCTGATCTTCGTCGGATACGCGGCGGTCCTCGTGGGCGGGCCCGCCGACGACACCGTTCTCTTGTGGATGCTCGAGCATCCCGGGCTCGGCGACACCCGGCTGGTGTTCGCGTTCGTGACCCTCGCCGTGCTGGCGGCGTCCATGTCGACCGGCGACGCGCTCTTGCACGCCGGTGGCTCGATCCTGGTTCGCGACGTGATCGTGGGCGGGCTCGGCCGGTCCCTCGACGACCGCACGCAGACCCGCGCCATGCGCGTGGTGGTCGTCGCGATGGGGGTGGCGGCGCTGGCGGTGATGCAGCTGGCCGGCGACACGTCGATCGTCGACCTGCTCCTGCTCGCGTACGCCATCCCCATCCAGTTCCTGCCGCTGACCCTGGCGGGGCTCTACTGGCGCCGTGCCAACCGCGTTGGCGCACAGTGGGGGCTGGCGGCGGGGCTGGGGACGGTGCTCCTGCTTTTCGGGCTGAAACAGATCGCGCCGGGCGTTTACACTGTG
>CAZYSW010000424.1:0-5422 GCA_964650105.1 uncultured Nannocystaceae bacterium | reverse complement strand
CAAGGGCACGGCGAGGAAATTCTGCAACGCGGCCTCGCCAAGGAGCAGAAGGTCGCCGCGGGCCAAGCCAAGGTGCGCGCCCACGATCGCGAGGAGGATCGTTGGGAGCACCGCCGGCGGTGGCGCAAAGAGCCTCCGCAACCCGTGGTGATCGAGCGCATCGTTCGGGGCACGGGAAACGGCGCGGCTGCCCCCGCCGACGAGTCGACCGAGGCCAGGACTGCTGCGGCGGACGTGCGGGAGGTCGCCTCCGAGCCCGCGGCGGCCGCCGTGGTCCTGCTCCCCGAGCGACGGCCCGTCGACGGTCCGGTCGCCAAGGCGCTTCAGGATGCGCTTCGACGCGGCCGCCGGCGCGCGGCCGTGCGTGCCCTGACCGAGACCCTCCAGGCGGGTGACGCCGAGGGCGACCTGCTGCCGCTTTGGAAGGCCCTGACCGAGGAGGGCGTCCCGGAGGCGATCACCATCGGCGATCTCATCGAGGCCGTTCGGGCCGTGAGCACGCCGGCTCGCGCCGACGCGCGCTAGCGAGCCCTCGATCCTCCGCGAGGCGGGTTCTTGTTTCGGGTTTCGGCTCCGGTGGCGGACCGCAGCGTGAGGCTCGAGCTCGGGCCTCGTGTCTCGTACGGTGTGCTCGTCTTGCGACGTCGCGGTCGAATCACTTTCGGTGGAACTCGCGGGGGACCATGAACGGGGGGAGGTGGCCGACCGCGTGCTCCTCGAGGTCGTCCACCGGGGTTTCGCCGGTCGCCTCGTACTCCAGGTGGATCTGCGGCTCCCCGTCCGCGGTGTGCACGAACGACGCGCGCACCCAGGTGAGGCGACGATGCTCCAGCATCACGTCCTCGATGCTGTCGAGGCACGCGCGTCGACCTTCGAGGTTCACGAGACCGTCGTCACGGCCGAGGATCTCGAGGAGGCGGCCATTTCTGCCGAAGCGACCGGCGTAGCCGGTGTGGACGTACCCTTCGTCGCCGGCGGGTGCGCCCGGCTCGGTCTGAGGAATCGGAGGAATGGTGTGCCCGACCTGCGAGGTCCGCACCAGGACTTCGTGGCCACCGACCTCCATGGCGGCACCCGCTCGGATGTCCACTCCGACCGAGGGGGCGAACTCCTGGGTGCGCTCCATGATCCGAGACGCCAACACGCCGGCCTCCTCGAGCAAGAGAAGCTGCCGTGGCGCCGTGGAGAAGGCCTGCTTCATGGCGCGTCCCCAGGCGATCGGTACGGTGGCCTGGGGGATGACCGGGAGCAAAGGCAGGGTGCTCGACGTCCCCTTGAGGCTGCGAGCCAGCTCGATGAACTGGCGGACCGTGTCGATCACCACCAGGTTGTCGTAGCTCCTGGCGATGGGAAGCACGCTCTGCAGCGCGGGTCCTTCGGCCATCACCAACGCCGAGTCGGAGGCGAGCCACGCCATCACGGCCGCGAAGAAGAAGCGAGGCACGGTGAAGGGCTGCGCGCACAGGATGCGCGCACCGTCGTCGATGTCCAGGGCGGACACGGCGGCCTCTCCGAGCGCCCGCAACTCGGCGGGAGTGCGGACGACGTCGCGAACGACCCCCCCGATACCGCGGGACTCGAGCACCAACTCCGCTTTGCTCGGCAGCCCGACGCTGCTGGGGGGCACGAGCACGTCGACCGTCAACAGCGAGGACGACAGCCGCTTCCGGGACTTGACCTCGTAGCCGGAAGGGTAATCGAGCGGTGCGCCTTCGAGTCCTCGCGGTCGGCGGACGACGGCGCGGATCGGCAGCCGTGCCGCGGCCTCCAAGAGCGTGCGATCGCCCCCCGAGGGGTCGACGGGGAAGGCGACGGCCCCGAGCTTGCTCGTCGCGAGCAAGAGGATGATGAACTCGGCGACGTTGCCCATCGACAGGGCCACGATGTCCCCGCGTTCGACCCCCATGTTCTGGAGCTCGCGTGCCCTTCGGTCGGCGCGCGTCAGCAAGCCGCGTCGGCTGAGCGTGGTGTCCTGGCTGTACACCGAGCGAGGGCTTCCCGACCGCGCGACGGTCTCCGCGAGCCGTGTGTACATATGACCGGGTGCGTCCGTCACTTCAGAACCGCGGAGCGTATCCGACATCGACCATCATCACCAGTGCGGGCCCCTCGAGATCGAGCTCCTGCCACGGTGTCGGTGCGTCGTCCAGCGAGCAATCGAACCCGTCGACGGTCGCGTCCGTCGTGGTTCCCGGGCCGAACAGCGCGATGCCGGGCGTCAGCCGCAGCGCCAGCTCATGGTTGCGGCGTGCCCCCAGCAGAAACGCGAACGTGAGCCGTCCCGCGAGCAGCAGGCCAGCGCGGCTCGACACTTCGTTGCCCTTGGCGTTCGCGACGGGACACGAGGTCGTCGTCGTTCCGCGATGGCTCAAGCGCTCGGCGACCACCGCGACGAGGCCGCCGCCGGCCAGCTCGAACCGTTCTTGCGGCCCCAACGGATGACGATATCCGATCACCGCCCCGCCGAAGACCGACGAGAGGTGGTGTCGCGACTTGGTGGCCGTCGGCTGCAGCGCGAGCCCGATCTCGCCCCCGAGCGACAGTCGCCGGCGCGTCCCGAGGAAGCCTGCGCCGCGCACGATGCCTCCCACGAAGGGAAGGGACGCGACGTCCTCGGCCCGAGCGATGCGACCCATGTTCTGGATTCCGACCGAGAAGCCGAATCCCGCGGTGCCCCGGGGGAAGTGCGCCGGCCCGACGTCCGGCGCGGACGTCGCGGGCCCTGGGGCCGGTTCGGTCGGCGACGCGGGTTCGGGCCTGGACCCGTCCACGCTCTCGGTCGCATCCACCTCCGTCGGCGGCTCGTCGCGCAAGGCGGGGGGGCGTCCCCCGTCCGGTTCGATGCGATCGATGGACCAGCGATCGAGCGTGTCGGGACGGCCGCCCAGACCCACGATGATCGCCTCGACCTCTGCCCGGTCGTCGGCCTCGGGGGCCGCCCGAAGGTAGGCGTTGTACGACCGGACCGCCTCGGCGCGATGGGTCTCCCGCCGGAGGTCGTCTTCGGGCAACGAAGCCATCAACCGGTGGTGACAGACCGCGATGTTGTAGAGCAGGCCCGGCGAGGGGCGGATCGCGAGGGCGCGCTCGAAGTGGTCGAGGGCGGTCGTGTAGTCGCCCCGTGCCGCCGCCTCTTTGGCCCGTGCGATCTCGGCCTTCGCCCGGGCACGCGCGTCGTCAGCCTCGGCCGCAGCGGAGGGCAGTGCCGGGTCGGTCGCGGCGAGCCAGGTCGTCGAGCGGCGCGCATCGGCACCCGTCGCGGAGATCGGCGTGAGCACGATGACGGACGCGGCGGCGAGCGAGAGTGCTCTCGGCACGACGATGGACGGTACCAGACGTCGTCGGATCGCGCCGGTCCGGCGGGCGTCGTCGTGTCCGGGAGCAAAGATGGGCGAGCGTCCGCGAGCACTCAACCGTTTTGCGGTGGCGGTGGGAGCGGACCCGGAACGGGTGGAAGGGCGGGCTCGCTCGTGTTCTCGGGCGGCGGTGGCGGGGGCAAGCTCGCCGGGTCGTTCGCGGGCGTGGGCGGGGCGGTCTTGACGAGCACTCCGGACGGATCGCGGTGGGGCAGCTCCAGGCCGGTGATCGTCAAGCGGACGTCGCGCTGGCGGGCGATGGCATCACGCCGCTCGAGCCAGATCTGGACCAATCGACGCGCCGCGTAGTGGGCCTTGATTCGCCAGGCGGGCTCGTTGGCGAGGAGCACCGCAAAGGCGATCCGCGGGCGATCGGCGGGCGCGAACCCGATGAACCAGTTGTAGTTGAGCGCCGGGGGCCGCTTTCCGGTCAGGCTCCCGGTCTTGCCGGCGACCTCGATCCCTCGAACGTAGGGATTGCCCTGCTTGTCCCGAAAGCTGACGCGCGCCGTCCCCTCGGTCGTCGTCCCCTTCATCATCTCGGCCACGGCCGCAGCGGTGTCGCGCGCGAGCACGCGCCGAGGCTTGGGTCGCGCGGGGCTCATGTCCGAGCCGTCGGGCCCGATGACCTGATCGATGACGTGCGGCGGCTGATAGATCCCTTCGCGGGCGAAGATGCTAGCGATGAGGGCCGCGTGCACCGGGCTGAGGTCCACGTTCCAGAAACCGGCGGCGACCTTCGCTCGCTCGGTGGCCTCGCTTGGGATGTGGGCGGGGCTGCGTTCGATCCGAAACTCGAACGGGATGTCGGACTCGAACTGGAAGGATCGCGCCATGTCGGCGAGCGTCTGCTGATCGAGGTGCTGCAGCGCCAGCTTGCCGATCACCAGGTTGTAGCTGTGAGCGATGGCCGACGAGAGCGTCTCGCACCGGGTGTCGCGAGAGGGAACGTCCTGCAGCTCTTCGTCCTCGATCCCGTGCAACCCGCCGCTGAAGCACGCCTTCGTTCCGGGGTTCACCCTGCCGTCCTCGAGCAGGGCGGCCGCGGTGACCAGCTTGAAGGTGGATGCCGCCGGTGCCCAGGGCGTCGCCACGATCTCCAAGGGATCGACGCTGGGGTCCATCGTGGAGTGACCGGCGAGCACGAGGACCGCGTTGTCCTCGAGGTCCACCATGACGGCGCCCGCGTAGGGGACCTCGCGGTTGCGGAAGATCTGCAACGCCGCGTCCTGGAGCACCGGGTCGAGCGTGAGCAGGATCCGATGGCCGTCGTTGAGGTCCTGCACGTAGCGCGCGTTCGCTGGATCGACCGGCGCCTTGGTGGTGGTCGGGTCCGCGGTGGGAACGTTCGGGGTCGTCTGGGCGTCGGCGGGAGGATCCGCCGCCACGATGGGGACCAGCGAGGCGCTCGCCAGATCCAACCGATCCTCCCAGGGGAGGGACGGCGGTTTCTCCTCCTCGGCGGCGACGATGGGCAGCATCGTGGCCGCCTTGCGCGCCAGATCGCGCTCTTCCGGCACCGTCTGCTGCTGGACGTACACGGCGATCGCCCCGAGACTGCCGAGGAAGAACAGAGCGCCGAGCCCGCCAAGCCCGCGGCGCTGCGATCTCGCGGAGACCACGACGCGCCCCTATATCAACCGACGCCGCCGACGGTCAAAAAAACTCGCGAACGGCGCGGTTCTCCCGAAAGACCGCCCATCTGCGACCGTCCCCGACGTGGAGGGGCGGGAGCGCCCCCGACCGGCCATGGCGGGTCGAGTGCGCCCGGCCGAGGTGCCGAGCCCGTGCGAACGTCCGTGCGCGGGGGGTGGGTCGGCGGGAACGAGAGGGCCCTCGCGTTCGTGAGGACGGGCATATTTTCGTGCCATCATCCGGCGCCCCAGCAGCCGTCGCCCACCACGAAACCGAGCCGGCATCATGCAGCGGATTTCTGCCCTCGACGCACAGTGTGGGCCCCACGAGTACCCGTGACCGGCGCCACCCCAAGCCCGCGATTTTGGCCGTTGTCTGCTAACCTACGCCCTGAAGCGAAGCCCGACACCTGACCGCGGACATGCGCGACG
>CAZYSW010000423.1:0-5423 GCA_964650105.1 uncultured Nannocystaceae bacterium | reverse complement strand
GTCCTCGTCCTTGTCCTTGTCCTTGTCCTGGTCCTTGTCCTTGTCCTGGTCCTTGTCCTTGTCCTTGTCCTGGTCCTGGTCCTTGTCCTTGTCCTGGTCCTTGTCCTGGTCCTGGTCCTTGTCGTCCTTCCCCGGAACGCCGGTGCCGTCGTCCATGCCATCGTCGGTATCACCCCCGGTGTCCGGCATGTCGTCGCTACCGTCGGTGTCGTCCATGTCGTTCCCGAGGTCGTCGCCGAAGTCGGTGTCGTCCCCGAGGTCGTCGCCGAAGTCGGTGTCGTCCCCGAGGTCGTCGCCGAAGTCGGTGTCGTCCCCCAGGTCATCGGTCACGTCGTCGGCCGCCTCATGCACGCCTCGCTTGGGATCGAGGTCGCCCGTGTCTTCCGTAGCCGAGCACGCTGCGAGTGCGAACAACGGCGCGACGAGTGCGATGATCGACCACTTCCTGAACAGTGCGGATCTGAGCATCCTCAATGGCTCCTTGTGAGTGAGTGCGGGGTGCACGGTGGCGCCCTGCGCAGGCCGGCAGGTGCAGTGGGCATGCCATGCGGTTCGGCCCTGGGGCTTCCTCGTCGTCGTGTCGCCACTCGCCGGCCGCAGGTCGGTCCAGCCGGACGGCTTGGTCGCGAAACGATGCTTCGGCCCCGTTGCCGCGGGTCCCCCATCCACGCCTCGATGCAAGCGCCTCGCAGGCGCGCTGCGCCATGAGGCGGCGGGGCGCCGCATCGAGCGTCTCGGCGTCGGGATCGACTGCAGCCTACGGGTCTCACCCGGCCGGCCACATCGGGGCGTCTTGCCGCAGCAGTCGGGGCGCCAGCGGGCTCAATTGCCGAGCCGTTCTTCGTCCTGCGCTGGCGCCTCGCGCCGCGCTTCGCGTGCGCGCTTGCGGTCCCACTGGTCCTTCTTGCCGCGCAGCGCGTTCCAGCGCCGGACCGGCACCGTCGACGGAGGCAAACCGTGGCGTGCACGAATCACCTCCGGGAGTTGGGCGTCGACTTCTTTGTCGCAATGGGCCGTATACACCACCTGCTGACTGGCGAGCTTCTGCATGCGCTCGACGGGATCGTAAGGACCGTGCTCGGCCACGTGCTCGGGGGGCGGGATCGGGTAGGTCACCTTGACGAGTTCCACCTTCTGCGGCAGCTCGCCTCTGTGCGAGAGCGCCCACTGGCGGCAGAACCAGCGCGCGTGCCACTTCTGATACCAGCTCCCCTTTCCGCCCTCGCCCCCCGCGATGCGACGGTTGATCTTGCGTTGCCGCGTGTACCAGATCCACGGGATGGGCCGTTGCTCGTCGGCGTAGACGTCCGTGTTCATGTCCCACGTCTCGCCGTGGCGGTCGGTCACGAGCACGCGCAAGAACAGGTTGCTGCGCGGGGGGTTGGGCGCGAACATTCCCCAGCCCTGCGTCGTCTGGGTGACGCCCATCCACCACTGGAACGGCTCGCGTGCGCGGCCACGCCACGAGAAGCTGTCCTTGTCGGGGAGCAGCCAGACCGCGACACCGGTGATGTGATAGATGAGCAGCGCGCTGGCCAGCCAACGCCCGAGCGGACCGTGGGCCCAGGGCGTGGTGAGCTCGTCCGGATCCAGTGGTCGCGGTTGTTCGCCCTCGGGTGGCGACGGCGCGATGCGAAGGGTTCGACCTCGCGACGCTCTCGCCTCTCGGATGCCGGCCCCTCCCAGAAACACCGCGATGCCGACCAGCGTCCACCCGTAGTGAAGGACGTTCTCGACGTGCAACGGCACCCCCACCACCGCCACGCCGAGGGCCACCGCCAGCGGTAGAAGCGGCATGCGGCTCGCGTCGTGAACGAGCCCCGGCCCGGCGGGATCCTGGCTCGGGAGGGGGAGGCCGGTCCGGAGCACGTGTTGCGGAATCCCCGGTACGCCGAGCCTGGCCAGCCGCCGCCCGATGACCGCCCCCATGATCGCGATCTCGCCACCGTTCAAAAAGCAGATGAATCCACTGAGTGCGCCGGGCTGGAACCACCCGATGTTCATCAACGTCATCAGGTGCAGGTGAAAGGCGACGCCCAGAGAGACCCACAGGCGTCGCCCCGTCGTCCAGCGCAGAAAGGCATCGAGGTCGATCACGCGCTGCCGACCCCGGATCCGGGGCCGAAAGGGTCGGTGGCGCAAGCGGTGCCAGCCCCAGGCGACCACGCCCATGCCCAGGATCCACGCCGCACCGAAGACCACCTGGACCCGTTCGAGGGTCCACCAGCTCCCCTTCGGTTGCACGAAGTGCGTGGGGAACAGCACCTCGCAGAGCACCAGCGCGCCCAGCCCCAGCCCAATCCAGGCCCCTCGATGGATCCAGCGGGCGGTCGCTGACAACGGGGGCAGCCGTTCGCGCAGCCCGAAGCGGACGACGAGGCCGAACACGCACAAAGGAAAGAACGACTCCCAGACGTGGACCACATGAGTGTTCAGGCGGAACAGGTTGGTGCCGAAGATCGACGAGATGTACTGCGGTGGAACGCGGTAGAAGTGGTCGAGGTTGAGCGCGTAGTAGAACGCGTCTCCCTTCCACCAAACCGAACCGTTCTTCACCACACCCGTGTAGCAATAGAGCGCCGCACACTGCAGGATCACGAGCATGCGAGGCCAGGCCGGGATCCGGCGATAGATGGCCTCCAGGCCCTGCGGATGGTCGTCGGACGGCGGCGCACCTGCGCCGTCGCCCGGCTTGCCGGGCTCGCTCAGGCGTCCTGCACGCCGCAGCCGACGGCAGCGTAGCCAGTTGTCGATGCTGTAGGCCTCACCGCAGCGCGACAGCGCCAGGTAGAAGAAGAAGGTGCGGTAGACGTTCTCGGTGCCTTCCCAGTAGACACTGTTGCGCTGGATGATGCTGTGGAACAGAAACCAGGCGATCCACTTGGTGTAGCGGGTCTGAAAACCCACGATGAGGCACACCATCGCGGTCTCGAACGCCCACAAGTGGATCCAGAACGCGGTCGGGGAATCCCAGAAGAAGAGCAGCGAGTACTTCGGACCCCGCAGCCACTGCACGAAGGCGTGGACGTCAAAGAACCCGTAGGGGTCGCCGTCCAACCCGTTGCCGAAGCCCTGGAACTGCTCGCGGGCGAAGACCTGACGCGCAACGTCGGTGAAGAAGAGCCCCTCGTCGGTGAAGAGGTACTCGAACAGCTCCCAGAGCCCGTTGACGTTGCACATCGCGCAGAGGCCGAACACGATGCGGAACACCGCCATCGACCGGGGATCCTCGGCGCGGAGGAAGAGCCGTCGCCAACCTTCGCGGTGCACGAGCAGGATCACCGCCGCACACACGGCGCAGGCGAGCATGATCCAACCGGCCGTCGGCGCGAGCGCCAGCGCCTCCTGGTTGGGGATGCGCTCGGCGAGTCCCAGGACCGGTCCACGCTGCAGGACGATGTCCATGCGGTCCTCTGCGGGGCGGAGCGCCCCCGCCTAGTCTTTCTTGTCGGCGCGTGCCGTGGCGCGTGCCGTGGTCTTGTTCTTGGCCGGCGGCGGCTCCTCGCCGCGCTCCTTGGCCCGTCGTCGCTCCCAGGAACTCTTCTTGTGCTTGAGCCAGGGACGATACGGTTCGTTCTCGGGCAGCGGAGGCAGGCCGTAACGCTCGCGGATGTGACTGGGTAGCTGACCCATGATCGAACGCTTGCAGTGCTCGGTGTGCTCGATCTTCTCGGCGCCTTCGCGCTCCAGCAGATCCTCGGGCCGGTACCACCCCTTCTTCGCGGTCTCTTCGGGAGACGGCATCTTGTACCAGACCTTCACCAGGTCGACCTTCTTGGGGGACACGCCCTCGTGGTCGAGCGCCCACTTGCGACAGATGTAGCGCGCGTACCACTTGCGGTACCACTGGGTGTTGCCCGACTCCCCGCCGATGATCCGGCGGTTCATCTTCCGCATGCGATCGTTCCAGATCCACGGGATGGGCTTGCGCTCGGGCGCGTAGACGTCGGTCTTGAGATCGTAGACCTCGCCGGCCTGGTCGGTGACGAGAACCTTCAAGAACACGTTGGTGCGCGGGGGGTTGGGAGCGAACATCCCCCACCCCTGATCGGTCTGGGTGACCGTGAGGTACTTGGCGAACACTTGCCGTGCGGCGGGGCGCCACTTGCCCAGCGAGTCCTTGTCGGGCAGCAGCCACACCGCCACCGCGGTCACGTGCCACGCCAGCAGGCTGCCGATGACGAAGCGGCCGAACGGTCCGTAGCTCCACGGCGTCCGCGGGGCCCCCGTGTTCGGATCGATGACGGAGAGCTGTCGCCCCCGGTTCGCGCGCCACTGCTGGAAGGCGACGCCGGCCAAGAACAGGAAGCCGCCCACCCAGATCCAGCGCCATTCCCACTTGGGCTCGGCCTGGATCTTGACCACGATGCCGACCAGGAACACCGCCATCGTCGCGAACATCGCCCACTGCGGGAGGTGGGCCGCGTCACGGCGCAGGTGCGGCAGCGACGGATCCTCGGCGGGTAGCGGAGGCTCGCCGCGCCGGACGCTTTCGGGAATTCCCGGCACCCCGAGCCTACCGAGCTTGTGCCCCACGAAACGCAGGCCGCGCGCGACCTCGATCCCCGTGAAGTAGACGAAGGTCTGCGACAGCATCCCCGTCTGGAACTGCCCGATGTTCATCAGCACGAAGATCCCGCCCATCACCCCCAGGTGCCACAGGATCCAGATCCGGCGACCGAGGATCCAACGCGCCACCCAGTGGCGATCGATGGTGTAGGTGCGGTCGAGGAAGGTCGGTGAGAAGAAGGGCTTGTTGCGGACGCTCCGGGTCACGATCGGGAGCGTCACGGCGACGACGATCCAGGCCACCGTCGCTCCCGCGCGTGCACCGACGTTCCCCTTGAGGTGGGGCGGGAACAGGCCCCAGATGCCGATGGCCGGGACGGTGACGAGCGCGAGCCAGCCGAGCGCAGCGCCCACCCAACCCTTGACGAGGAAGGGTTGGCGCGCCAGCCGCATCCACAGCCACCAAAGCCCCAGAAGGCCCGCGACCCACAAGGTCACGAAAAGGGTCTGCGGCTGGATCCCCTCGAGCCGGGGCATCGGTGGCGTGAAGTGGACGGGCCACGTCACCCAGATCACGCCCGCCGAGACGGCGATGAGCGTGGCCCAGCACGCTCGAATGGCGACCGCGCGCAGGCCCTTGGCCGGCGGCACCTTCTCGGTTGCGGCCCAGTGGGTGAGCACCCCGAAGACCGCCATGAAGAACAGCGCCTCACCCCAATGCGTGACCCACGTCATCACGCGCAGGACGTTGGTCCCGAGCACTGCGGTGATGGGCTGTGGGTAGAACCGGTAGAAGTGGTCCATGTTCCACGCGTAGTAGATCGCGTCTCCCTTGGCCCACACGCTGCCGTTCTTGAGGATCCCGGTGGTCGTGTACACCGTGGCGAGCTGCAGCAGCGCCAGGCGCCGCGGCC
>CAZYSW010000422.1:0-5434 GCA_964650105.1 uncultured Nannocystaceae bacterium | reverse complement strand
ACGAGCTCCGCTGCATCTTCTGCGGCTACTGCGTCGAGGCCTGCCCCTGCGACGCGATCCGCATGGACACGGGCACCCACCCGGTGCCCTACGACTCCCGCGAGCAGTTCATCTACGAGCGCGAGCTCCTCATGGAGTTCACCGGTCGCGACGGATCGCGCCTCACCGAGAACCCGCGCCACGAGCCCGGCGATCCGTCCCACCCGGGGCTCACGCGCCACCACGACGCCCACTAGTGTAGCGTTACTATTGAATTGACGGGTACAGGCGCCGCAGCTTGGTGCGCGCGTCGGCGGTGGTGAACTGCCAGTCGACCGTGACGCCACTTCGGGCGCTCAGCCAGTCGTTGATCGTGCGTTGGAGCGCTTCCATCGTGTCGATGCGCTGGTCGAGGCACTGACGGCCCAACACGGAAAGGAGGATCTCGGCCACATTCAACCAACTTCCGTGGGTGGGCGTGTGGTGAATCTCGAACCGTTCGACGAGACGCCTCGCCTCCTCGGGCGGGAATGCCTCGTAGAAGCAGCCGAAGTTGTGGCTGCTGACGTTGTCCATGACGAGAACGATCTTGTCCGCTTCGGCGAAAGTTTCGTCGGACAAGCGACGGAGGAAGTGGGCGGTGTAGACGAAGCTGCGGCTCTCGGTGGCCTCTATCAGCGTCTTCCCAGTCAGCGGCTCAAAGGCGGCGAAGATGTTCGCCGTGCCGCATCGCCGGTACTCATCGTCTACTCGACGTGGTCGACCGCGCCGGCCAGGAACCGGCACGCGGACATGTTCGAGCTGCTTGCTCGCTTCGTCGAAGCACACGACCGGCCGAGATGGGTCGTAGGGACGGTGGTAGACTTCGAGGACGTCTTCCATCGCCAAGACGAACGCGGCGCTTTGATTGGGCGGGATGCACCACCGCCTTACTCGCCAGGGCTTGATCGCGTTTTTTTTAGCGCCCGATGAACGGTGGTCCTGCTCACCGAGTCGACCACCTCCAACTCCACCAGCTTGTCGGCAAGCAAGCTCAGCGTCCACCGTGCGCGGCCAGCAGGTGGCTCGCTGCAGGCGAGCGCGACGAGGCGCGCCTCCGCAGCGCCGTCGAGGGTCCGTGGCCGCGACGGATTCTCCTGCTGCTTGCGCTCCAAGCACGCCATCAACCCGCGTTCACAACATCGCTGACGTACCCGCTCAACGGTACGGACCTCCACATCCAGCTTGTCGGCGATCTCCTGGTCGGTCCAACCATCATCGGCGAGCAACAGCATGTGGGCGCGCTTCCGCTTCAGCGCCAACACGCGCTTGCGCGTGACAATCTCGTCGAGTGTGCCCCGCTCCTCCTCCGTGAGGTTGACGATGTACTTCTTCTGCATCCCAAGGATGGAACACATCCCGCCGCGAATGGAAAGAAGAACCCGTCAAGACCATGGAAACGCTGCACTAGTTGGGAGGCTCTGTGGGGGCAGACCCTCCTCCGCCGGGCTTGGGCCCGGCGCGCCACGTAGGGAGGCACCACGGGCACGCCGTCCGCTCGCGTGGCCATCCGCTCTCGGCTCTGGTATCCTCCGTCACGAGGAGGCGGGGCCTCTCGGATGACGACTCTGGCTTCACCGCAGCGGATTTTCGGACCACGACCATCCACGCTCGGCCTGTGCGCGGTCTGCTGCCTCACCGGGTGCGGACCATCGACGGTCGAGCCTCCCACGCGCGGGGGGGGAGCCGGAGTATCGCCGCGTCGTGTGGCTCGAGGGGCTCGGTGAGGAGGTCACCATCATCAAGACCCCGCGATTCTACGGCGCGCAGCGAGCCGACGGCCGCATGGGCTCGTTCTCGGCGCTCCGGCGGCAGAACGAAGCGGCGCTCCGTGCGCGCTTCGGGGCCGCGACCCCCGAGCTTCACGCGCGTCTCGTCTCGGCGGCGCCCGATGAGCTCCTGCGCGTCGCCGTCCACTACCGGCTGCCCGACCTCGGCCTGCTGGGTCAGCTCGAACCCGAACCCCGCTCGCAGGCGGTGTTCTCGTCGATCGCGACGACCGTCGAGCCGGTGGCGAGCTGGCTCGCCGAGTCGGGCTTCGTCGAAGGCTATCGAAGCGCGGGCATGCCGACCATCTACGGCACGATCCGGACTGGTGACCTCGCCTCCATCGTTCACGACGAGCGCCTCGCCCGGGTAGAGGAAGATGGACCGCAGGCCCTTCGCGAGTATGTCGTCATGCACGCCGCCGCGGAGCACGCCGTCGACGCCACGTGGAACTATTGCGTGGGCTGCGGCGCCGGGAACTTTGGCGCCGAGGTTCCGGTGGGTCTGGTCGAGCCTTGCTCGGGGGACGCGTACGGGCACGGGGCCTTCATGCCGCGAGGGATCTACCACGGCCACGAGGCCTTCGACCATCTCACCTTGGGTCCGTCGAGTGAGCGGGTGACCTACCAAGTGCCGCCCGCCACATGCACCTCCGACGCCGACTGCGAGGTCGAGGACGGATGCAACAACGCCTCCGTCACTCCCAACGTCGTTTGCGTCGACGGCGCATGCGCGGGCCGCCACGGCTCCCAGGTCGCCAGCGTGATCTCCTCGGTGGAGCCCGGCGGGTTCACGAGCAGCGCGTCGAAGATCCGCCTCTACGTCCCGAACGGCCAGGACATCAAGGGTGGGGATCTCGGCGCTTACGCGCGCCACGCGATGGCCTTCGACTGGCTGCACAGCGCCTCTTCCGGGACGGTGAAGACCGTCAACGAGAGCCACGGACACGGGGGACCTCAGACGAACGATTGGTGGTCGCGTTACCACGGCGTGCTGTCGATCCGCGCGGCTGGCAACCTCCGCGCCGCTCCGGCCTGCCCCATGACGGCGAGCAGCCTCTGCGTGGGAGGCACGAACCACAACGAGACGATGTACCTCAACTCGTCGGTCGCCAACCTCAGCGGCAGCGATCGCGAGGAGCCCGACATCGTGGCGTTCTCCGGCGACGACGACGTGAGCGTCGACAGCTTCGTGCGCACCCTCGGCTTCTCCGGGCCTTCCGACTGGACGGGCGCCCGCTTTGGCACCAGCTACGCGGCGGCCATCACCACGTCGATGGCCGCGCACGTCCGGAACGCCTGCGATGGCTGGGGCTTCGTCCCCCCCATCGGGATGCGAGCGCTCCTTCGTCAGGCCGCGTGGTCCGCCAACCCCGCGGACTATCCCTATTCGACCCCCGGTGTCCAGGACTGGCATGACGGGGCCGGCTGGCCCAGCGCCTTCGAGATCGAGTGGCTGTGCGAGAACGGCAGCGATCCGTGGGTCACCTGGATCGATCTCACGGATGGCGACGACCCGCCCGAGGACGCCGACAGCACCTACACGCCCGGCTACCCGAAGCCCACCGGTCTTCAGCCGCAGGAGTACACGCATCCCCATGACGTGGGCAGCTATCCTCGAAAAGAACACCGGCTCGTCTCGGTCTATCTGAATGTGGGCGACCGGATCCGGGCGACCGTGGCCTGGGAGCCCTGCCCCACGGGCGACAACAACGACCCGGTGAACGTGGAGATGGACTTCGATCTCTTCCTCTACAACGCCGACGCGAAGAAGTACGTCTATGGCTCGCAGTCGGTCGACGACAACAACGAGGGCTTCGACGAGATCATCAGCGCCATCGACGGCGCCGGCGAGTACCACATCGTCTTGTCGTGGTCGAAGTACCAGCTAGAAGACTGTGGCAGCGAGGACGTGCCGGTCGGGTTCGCCTGGCGCGGCGGGCCGACGCCATGGTGAAGGGCGTCGTAGGGCTCGCGAGCGTGGCCGTCTTCGCCGTGCTCTGTGACTGCGGCGGCGAGACGGTGGTGGTGCCCGGCGATATCGGTGGCGCCGCCGGGGCAGAAGCCGGCGCGGGAGGAAGCGCCGGAAGCGAGCCCGTGCGCCGCACGAAGCCCTACGATCCATGCGAGAAGCACACCGCCGCCGGATCGCAGGCGTGCTGCGCCGACCCGGGGTGCGCCTGGGTCAACTGGGGATGCGTCAGCGAGTCGCTCCTCTGTTATGAGCGAGCCGATATGGGCTCTTTTCCGCACGAGCCAGTGTTGACCTGTCCGCCCGGCTATGAATGCGCGATCACGGGAGGGTGTCAGACGATCTGCAAACCTGAGACCGATCTCTGTGCGGGGTACCACGGCTATTGCGACTGGATAGGACCATGACGAATGCGCGAATGGTCGGGATGATCGTGCTCGTAGGTCTCGCCGGGGGGGCCTGCGACGACGCTTCACCTCCCGGCCCGGCGGACGACGGAGGCGAGGGCGCCGGCGGGAGCGGGAGCCCGTGTCCGAGCGATCCTTGCGAAAACCACGCAACCCACGAGGCGTGCTGCGCCGATCCGGCGTGCGGCTGGCACCAGGACACGGGGCACGTCCTCCATGGGATCGCCCCCTGCGTGAGCCACGAGCGCGTCTGCGTCGTCGCCGAGCAGGAGGTGCGCGCCTGCGCGGCCACCATGACCTGCGTGGTGCAAGGGGTCGGGCAGGACACCGAGAACGACTGCACCCTCCCGCCCGGCGGGTCGGTGTCGCTGCTGGGCCGCGGGATCTGCGCCTGCGAGGAGGAATGAAGAGCCGCTGGCCTAGGTCGCTCGCGCGGCTCGCGGCGGCGAGCCTCGCCGTGCTCGCGGGCTGCGGGAGCGAGGGGGCGACGACGACGGGGCCAGAGCCACCAGACGGGACCGGCGGGGCGCCGCCCACCTCCTGCGAAGCGCTCGATGACCGGGCGGCCTGCTGCGCCGAGACCGATTGCCTCTGGGCGGGCGTCCATGGCTGCCGCGAAGAGGCGCTCCTCTGCTCCTTCGACGACTGCAAGGGGAACGCCTTCTCGCGCGGCTGCCCTCTCGGCACCAACTGCATCCTTCGGCAGTCCACCCTCGACGACTGCGACGGGCTCGACGACTGCCCCGCCTTGCGGGGGTACTGCGAGCCCACGGCGCCGCTCTATCCGGAGGCTCCGGAGGAGAGGTAGCTGCCTCGTCTCACTCGGGGAGCAGCGAGACGAGGCCCGAGCCCTCGTCGAGGTGGCCGGCGTAGACGCCGAGCCCGAGCGCGGGAGGGAGGCGCGCGCGGAGCGCGGCGGCCATGCGCGCGGCGTGGAGGCTCGCGGCCCCGTGAGCCTCGTGGATCGGCGGGCCCGCGGCGCCCTCGGGGGTGGCGGGCGCGTGGAGCGCGAGCTGCGAGTTGGCGGCGCCGGCCGCGCCGGAGGCGAGCCAGGAGAGCGCCGGGCACGGGGCGTGACCGAGCACCAGGAGGACGTCGACCCCGTGGCGCCGCACCGCGAGCTCCGCCCCCGCCGCCTCCGCGGCGCCGACCACGGCCGCCGCGTTCTGCATCACGTAGAGCGCCCCGACCGGGAGGTCGAAGAGCTCGTCCACCGCGACGCCGAGGTCGGAGCACACGAGCACCGCGGCGAGGACGTCGTCCGTCGTCTG
>CAZYSW010000421.1:0-5452 GCA_964650105.1 uncultured Nannocystaceae bacterium | reverse complement strand
GACCGTCGGATTCACGCTCCTCGTCGATCGCCTCGTCGCTCTCGGCTTCGGTGGCCAGGGTGGCGAAGAGTGCCGCCTTCGCGTCTTCAGGGCTGAGTGCCGGTCGGACGATCGCGGTCGCGTTGTCGTCGACCACATCGCCGTCAGTACATTGTCCGGACGCGTCTGGATTCTCTCCGTCCACCTCGGGCCGGTCGATCTTCGCGCTCGGGTGCGTGAGCGCATGCACGGCCTTGAGCCGCCGGATGGAGACCTGCGTGTAGATCTGCGTGGTCGACAGCTCGACGTGCCCGAGCATCTCCTGGATGTAGCGGATGTCGGCGCCGCCCTCGAGCATCAAGGTCGCGCAGGTGTGGCGGAACAGGTGGCACGAGCCCGTCTTACCGGTCTCGGCCGCCCGAATGTACGTGCGCACGAGCTGGGTCAGGCGGTGCGGCGAGATCTCCTCGCCTTCCTGCGTGACGAAGAGCGTTCCCGGGTCGGGCGGCAGCACGAGCTTGGGCCTGGCCTCGTCGAGGTACTTGCCGATCCACGTCACCGCCCGCTCCCCGATGGGCACCATGCGGTCCTTCTTGCCCTTGCCTTGACGCACCATGAGCGTGCCGCGCTCCTGGTCGAGGTCGACGGTCAGGTTGATGACCTCCATGCGGCGGATGCCGGTGGAGTAGAGCGTCTCCAGGATAGCCCGGTCGCGGAGGCCAATCGGGTCGGCGATCTCGGGCTGCATCATCACCTGCTCGGCCTCGCCGGCGGTGAGCACGTGCTTGGGCAGGCGCTTTTCCTGCCGGGGAAGCTCGATCTCCGAGGCCGGATTCCACAAGAGCACGTTCTGGCGGGTCAGCCACTTGAAGAAGCCGCGCACGGGCACGAGCCGAGCAAGCTGAGCCGAGAACGACAGCGGCTTGCCCGAGGGCATTCGCATGTGGAAGAGGTGCCGCTGGTAGCGGTCGATGATGGGCTTGGTGACCTCCTGCGGCCGCGTGATGCTGCGGGCCTCGCACCACAGGATGAAGAAGCCGAGGTAGTTCTCGCGGTTCTCCACGGTGCGCTCGGAGTAGTTCTTGACGCGCATGGCCTCGAGGTAGCGCTGCATCCAGCAGTACAGGCCCTCGGGGTCGTTTGGATCGCCGACGGGCTTGCTTGCCTTGCGTGTGCCTTTCTTCGGCATCAGCCAGTCGCCTCTGCGGGCACGTGCGATGGCTTGTCCTGGTGGGGCCCGGTACGCGATCGTTCGGGTGTCGTCTTGGCCGTGTTGGGATTTTCGCCGGAGTTTGCGGGCTTCACCGGCGAATCGGCACTCCGTCCGCCGTCCGGCTCGGGCCCGTCTGGGGGCCGGCCAGCCTCCGTGACGTTGGTGTCGGAATCCCGTGAAGTCTCGCCGTCGGCCCGTGAAGCGTCGGCAGTCGCATCAAGCAGCCCGGGCAGAAACGGCGTGCCGTCCAGGCCCTGTCCGTCGTAGGCGAGCTCGTAGACATAGCCTTGCCCCTGCCGACCGCGATGCACGAGCACGTACTCGAGCTCGGCGAGCCTCGCCAGATGCACCTTGAGCTGCGTGTTGCCCCAGCCCGTGTGCTCGCGAACGTCGCGGCGGCTGAAGCGGTAGTCGGTCCTGGTCATCGCCAGCCGTTCGCATGCGGCCCGGACCATCTCCACGAGGAGGCCCAGGAGCTTGCGCGTCTGCGGCGGCAGCTCGTCGAGGTTTCGGCCCAAGACCTCGTGGCACAGGCGGTTGGCGACGGCGATGTCGTCGCAGGCGACCTCGATGTACTCGAGCTTCTGCCCGCGGTGATCCACGGTCTTCACGGCCCGCTGATGCTGATGCAAGAGCGCGATGGTGCGGATCAGGGTCAGGTACTTCACGTGGTCCCGCCTCGTGCGCGTGGCATGGTCCAGGAACGTCAGCTCGTGGGCGAACGGATTCACCACCAGGACGGGCCTCAGCAGTCGCTGGGCGTCTCGGTGGAGCTTGACCACGTGGTCCTTGTCGCGTTTCGCCAGCACGCCTTCCAGCGTGTGGGCGGCCCGCTGCGACTGGTGGATGGCCTGGGTCTGTGCGCGTCCTTCGTCGACCGACAAGACCAGGCAGCGATTCAGCAGCTCCTCGTCGATCTCGAACGCCGTCGTAGTCAAGAAGATCATCACGGGACCACGCACGCGGTACTCCTGCGTGACCAGACGGCCCGTGGCCGCGTCCTTGCCGGTCGAGGCGATGGTCAGCTCGCCCTCGGACTGCAAGAGCTTCAGCGCGTACGAAGCCCGCTCCGCACCTTCCTCCTCGACGATGGCGAGAAATCTTGTGCTGCAGGTCGGTCTCGCCCAGGTAGAACAGCGACTGCCCCGTCATCGCCGAGTACTGCACGCGGTCTTCCTCGGGCATCAGCGTCAAGACGGCATCCATCAGCGACGATTTGCCCGCGGCAGAACACGACTGGATGACCACGGCCAGGGGCTCGTCCAGCAGACGGCTGGTCGCGGCCAGGTAGCCGACGAGCTTGTTGGTGGTCTCACCGACGACCCCGCAGCGCTCGAAGTCCTCCAGGACGCGATCGAGCAAGTTCGGGTCTCGCAGAAGCGTCATCGCGGCCTCCCGCTCTTCGTCGCTCAGCTCGGGGCGATCGGACTTGTCGTCGCCTGCCGGCTTGAGCTTCTTGTCTTGCAACTCCTCGAGCTTGAGCAAGACGCTGCCGAGGTCCCGCTTGATGACCTGCTCGTCGACGGCCAGCTCGTGCGCAGCCATCGTCACGTACTGAGCCCGCTGGCGTGCGGAGTAGAGCTCCAGGCTATCGACGTGGAAGCCCGCGCCCTCACGGGAACACAGCACGTTGACGCGCATGACCTCGAAGGCGGTGTTCTTGCCGAGACCGCGAACGCGCCAGGTTCGATCGCCGAGCTGGAGCACGACCTCGTCGTCCCGGTGGGTAGTCGTGACCGGCGTGTATGCTGGGATGGGGCGTGCGGGTTCGGTCGGTGGTGATGGATGTTCGACCTCGGGCGTGACCGTGGTCGGCGGTGGTTCGTCGGCGACTGCTGCAGGCACATCCAGGACCGGCTCAGGTTCGGTGGTCGGCGTGGCCTGCGTGTCGGCCGCTGGCTGTGCGTCGGCGTCGACCTCGACGCTGGCAGTTCGGGGACTCGCCGATTCCATCGGCACAGCCGGAATCACGACCGCGGACTTCGCCTTTCCCTTGCCGAGCCAGGTCGCTTGCCGCAGTAGCTTCTCGAAGCCGTCAGGTCCGGGCGACCGCTTCACCCAGTAGTCGTTCGCGTCCATGCCGGCGGGGAACACGACCCGGAAGCAGTCGAAGCCCGCGTCGGTCAAGGTTGCCGCTACCTTCTTCGCCCCGCGGTCTCCGTCAGCGTCACGACCAAACGCGATCATCACCTGCTCGATGCCGACCTCGGCGAAGACCGCGAGGTGATCGTCCGTGAGCCCATCCACGCCGTAGGCTGCCGTGACGTTGCGAAAGCCCGCACACCAAAACGTCAGCGCATCGATCAGCGACTCGCACAGGACAACCTGCCGGCTCGATGTTAAGGCTTCGCGATTCCACACGCCCCGATGCGGTCCCGGCAAGTAGAGATGCAGTGGTGTGCCCTTGCGCAGGCCCGAGGTGACCTTCCGGCCGTACGCATGCACCACGCGGTTCTCAGCGTCGAACACCGGGATGACCAGGCTGCCGTTGAAGTGCTCGTGCCCGCTGTCGCGCAGGATGCCGACGGTCTGCAGCTTACCCCGCACCTCCGCGCCGGCTTGGCGGTTCTTCTGGGGCAGGCGGTACGCGAGCGTGCGATTGGCGAAGCCCAGCCGAAACCGCTCCACCATCTCCTGCGACCTGAGCCCGCGCTTTTCGAGGTAGCCGAGGGCCTCGGGGCTTTGCTTGAGCGTCTCGTGGTAGTAGTCGAAGACGCTGGCCATCAGCACGTGCTCGTCCGCCGTGTGCTCGATGGCGGCGAGCTTGGTGGTCGTGGTCTTCTTCGCCACCGGCGTGCGCTGCCGGCCCTGCTTGGTCTGGGGGAACGCCTCGAACGAGACGAAGTCGGCCCGGAGCAGCTCGACGGCGTGACGACGGCTGAGCCCCTCGGCCTTCATGACCCAGTCGACGACGCGGCCGCCTTTCTTGCACGTGCCATCGCAGCGCCAGCGGTTGGTCTTCGGCGTGATGCGCAGGGTCGGCGTCTCGGACGCACAGAACGGGCACAGACCGACGACCTCATCAGCGCGGCGCTCGAGCTTCACGCCCTTGGCCTGGGCCAGCCGCTCGAGGCTGACCTCGGTGTTCAGGCGCTCGAGCTCGTCGGCCGAGATGCGGGCCACGTCGCGCTCCTTCGCGTCTGTGCTGCTGGGTCTCGCACGCGGCCATAGAGGCGTTGTCGCGCGGACAAGGCAAGGCGAAGTCGGCCGTCGTCTGCGAGTTCACGGTGATCGCGATCGGCTTCGCGGATCGCGTGCTCGGCCTCGACCGCGATGACGTCGACCTGCCCGATGCGGCCCGAGGGTGTGAACAAGGTGAACAGCCGTGCATAAGTGCGATGTTCACGGAAAAGACCAGTGACCCCGACCGGTTAGGTCACTGTGAACATAGTGAACAAGATTATTCTTATAGGTCTACCCCGCGAGAGCGATTCGCCTCGTGGTCGAGGCCGCGGAAATGTTTTTCTTGCAGCACGCGCCTACCTTCAGCACAAACGTGTTCACACCCAGTGGGTCGGACGCAACCGGCTGACATCACGGCAAAAACCGTGAACATCGAGGGGTCCCAGGGATGTTCGCGGTCTTGTTCACGTTGTTCACGGATGCCTTGCCTTGGGTCTGAAACAGCGCCTCGATGGGGGCGTGATGCCCGTCCTCCCATCCCAGCGTGCTCGTCGTCGGGTCACGGTCTGGGTGCGACCCACGACTACGATCGCCAGCTTCACGGAGGTCGACGGCGACTTCACGGCAAGCCGGCCCGGACTTCACGGACAGCAGCCGGCCCGGAGACGGACCTCGGACGGGGCGTAGACGGGGTCGGTGAATCGACCCGAACGTCGCGGAGAGTCCGGGGATGTTTGCGAGTGCCACGCCTACACACCGACGGTCGCGTCGTGGGCGACCCAGACCAGGCCGTCGCACGTAGCCGAACCGCCAGCAACAAGATGCACACGGGCTGTGTTCGCGGCGTACTTGTTGGTGGGGATGTCACCGAACAAGCGTCGAATTCTGGCTCGTACGATACCATAGGCAGCGCGTCCAGGACCTCTACTTCGCCGGCGCTCCACGCCGCGTTCGCGGACCTGCGGCGCGCACGAACGGCAAGGCGGCCACGCTCGTTCTCGCGGGCGTGTTCCGGTGCGGCGACCACCCGCTACAGCGCAACGCGGCGCGGCGACGGTACCGGTGGAGAGACCCTCGCACGGACGAGTATCACGGCCACCGCGAGGACGACCTCGTGGAACTCCTCGTCGCGAAGGT
>CAZYSW010000420.1:0-5453 GCA_964650105.1 uncultured Nannocystaceae bacterium | reverse complement strand
GACCCATCAAGAAGGCCAGCTCGTCCACCGAGCGGCGCATGTGCAGCTTGACCGGCGCCGAGAAGCCGCGCAGCACCGAGGGCACGGGGGCCACCGGGACGTCGAGGAATGCGACGGTGTGCTCGCGCTCGCGCAGCTCGATGACGGCGGTCGTGCCCCGCACGCTCCCGGAGGCGCCCTCGAACCGCAGCGGGAGGTCGCGCCCGTCGGGTCCCACCAGGCCGACGGCCACCGGGATGTGCATGGGCCGGTATTCGCTGTCCCCGACGTTCGACGGCGCGTGCTGACGCAACGTCATGACGTACCGACGGGCCTCGGCGTCGTAGCGGCCCTCGACCGCCACGATCGGGGTCCCGTGCTGCTCGTACCACAGGCCGAACTGCGACAGATCGACGCCGTTGGCGTCCGCCATGGCCGCGCGGAAATCGTCACACGTGACCGCCTGGCCATCGTGGCGTTCGAAGTAGAGGTCCATGCCCTTGCGAAAGCCTTCCGCACCCAAGAGGGTGTGGATCATGCGGACGACCTCCGCCCCCTTGTTGTACACCGTCACCGTGTAGAAGTTGTTCATCTCGATGTACGAGTCGGGACGGATGGGGTGGGCGGTGGGTGACTGGTCCTCGGCGAACTGGGCCGTGCGCAGGATCGCGACGTCCTGGATGCGCTTGACCGCCGGGGAGGTCATGTCCGCCGTGAACTGCTCGTCGCGGAAGACCTTGAGGGTGAGTTGGAACCAGTCGCGACAGGTGACGCGGTTGCCGGTCCAGTTGTGGAAATACTCGTGGGCGATGACCCCTTCGATGTCCTCGTAGTCGTCGTCGGTGGCCGTCTCGGGGCGCGCCAGGACGTACTTGGCGTTGAAGATGTTGAGCCCCTTGTTCTCCATGGCGGCCATGTTGAAGTCGCTGACGGCTACGATCATGTAGACGTCGAGGTCGTACTCCAGGCCGAACACCTCCTCGTCCCACTTCATGGCCTTCTGCAGGGACCGCAGCGCGTGCTCGCAGGCGTCGACGTTCTGCGGCTCCACCCAGATCTCGAGCCGCACCTCCCGGCCCGACCGCGTGACGAAGGTCCCCGCGTGACAGCGCAGATCGGCGGCCACCAGCGCGAACAGGTACGAGGGCTTGGGGAACGGGTCGACCCACTTCACCCAGTGCCGCCCGTCGTCGAGGGTGCCCGTGTCGACGCGGTTGCCGTTGGAGAGCAACACCGGATAACGGGCGCGATCGGCCACGATGGTGGTCGTGTAGCGCGACATCACGTCGGGCCGATCGAGGAAGAAGGTGATCCGACGAAACCCCTCCGCCTCGCATTGGGTGCAGAACGTCGCCCCCGAGCGGTACAGACCCGACAGCTCGGTGTTGTCCTGCGGCCGGATCTCGACCTCGGTTTCGAGGACGAAGCGCTCGGGGACGCTGGCGATGCCGAGGCTTTGTTCGTCCACCCTGAGCTCGGACGCCGACAGCGTGCGGCCGTCCAGGACGACGCGACGCAACGTCAGCTTTTCGCCGGCGAGAACCAGGGGCTTGGGGCCGGGGCCGCTTTGGGGGTTGCGCCGAACCTGCATGCGGGAGGTCACCACCGTGACCTCCTCGGCCAGCTCGAAGCGCAGGTCCACGGTGTCGATCCAGTAGTCGGGCGGCCTGTAGTCCTTGCGATGGATCGGTTGCGGCCTGGGATCCTTCATGACGGTTCGAGCATAGCCCCCCGACGCGACCGCATCGCGGCAAGTCCGCACAGTCGGCGGGCCATGCGCGTTAGGAGCAAAAATTGGTATGACCAGTTGACCAGATGATCTTCTCCTGGTAGATCCTCTTGCGATGGGCCTGCAGCGGATCGCCAAGAAAACCCTCTCCGACGAGGTCTTCGAGCAGCTTTCGGCCGAGATCCTCGGCGGTCGCATGGCCCCTGGGGTGAGCCTCCCGCCCGAGCGCGAGCTCTGCGACACGCTCGGCGTGAACCGGGGGGCGGTCCGCGAGGCGCTCAAGCGGCTGGCCCAGGCGGGGTTGGTGACCATCTCGCAGGGGGGCGGCACCAAGGTGCTCGACTTCCGGAAGTCGGCCGGCCTCGACCTCCTGTCGACGCTCCTTCTGCACGCGGACGGCTCGATCGATCTGCGGGTCGCGAAGGCGGTGATGGAGATGCGAGCCGCGCTCGCGCCCGACATCGCTCGCCTGTGTGCGCGGCGAGGTGGGGAAGCGGTCGGCAAGGGCCTGCAGGGGATCGTCGCGAGCATGGAGGCCCAACGCGACGACCTCGAGCGGCTGCAGGTCCTGTCGCTCGAATTTTGGGACGAGCTGGTGCGCGGCTCGGGGAACATCGCCTACGAGCTGGCCTTCAACACGTTGCGCACCACCTACGAGAAGATCCGCGGTGCGCTCGTCCAGGTGATGGCCGACGAGGTTCGCGACCTCGACGATTACCGAGCCATCGCGCAGGCGGTCGCGCGCGGCGACGACGTGGCCGCCAAGCACGTGGCCGCCAATCTGGTGGAGCACGGAACGCACCGCGTGATGGCCCTCATCGATGCATTGCAGGGCGCGGCCGAGCGGTCGGCCGGGCCCGGGAAGAAGGAACGCCGATGAGACCACGACACGACGATCCCCGGGCCCCGGGGCTGACCCTGTGGCGGGCCTTCGTCATCTTCACCCGTCGGCGGTCGCCCCGCATCCTGTTCACCCTGGCGGCCCTCATGATCGCGGTCCGCCTGTGGGTCGGTGCCTTCGGGATCTGGGACGTGCTGTTGATGGGGCTGCTGGTCGGCATGCATCCGATCACGGAGTGGGTGATCCACGTCTACCTGCTCCACTTCCGTCCCCGGCGCGTCTTGGGTCGGCGCTTCGACTTCAGGATCGCCCGGGATCACCGGCGGCACCACGCGGCGCCCCACGACGAGACGTGGTGGTTCATCCCGCTGTCGAGCGAGCTGATCGCCTTCGGCGCGGTCACGGTCGTCTCGATCGCGCTGCTTCCCACCTGGCCGTTGCGGACCACGGCCATCATGACGATGTCGCTCTTGGGGCTGCTGTACGAGTGGACCCACTACCTGTGCCACGCGAGCTACCGGCCTCGCTCGACGGTTTATCGGAACCTGGTGCGGCATCACCGGCTGCACCACTTCAAGAACGAGCACTACTGGATGGGGGTAACGATGCACGCCGGTGACCGCCTGTTGGGCACCATGCCCGATCCCCACGCGGTCCCGTTGTCCCCGACCTGCCGCGAGCTGCTGCGCGACGAGCCCAGGCCCTGAAGGCGTCTTGGGCTCGGGCCGGCCACCGGAGCGCGCGAAAGTCAGCGAGTGTCGGCGAGGGCGTGCTTGGTGGCCATCGGTGCGTTCCAAAAGCGGCGCAAGGTGGCCCGAAACTCGGCCAGGTCGCACGATTCCACGTGCGCGCGCAGGCGACGGGAGAACGCGAGCGCCAGTCGATTGGCGGTGTGGTAGCGGTCGCGCAACGCGGGGGTCATCGGCGCCAGCTCGAATCGGTAGTACAGGCGGTCGACCAGTCGTCCGAACTCGTCGGGGTGGACCGGCCATCGGTGCAACACGCAGATCGCGAGCTTGTCGACCTCGGCCTGGGTTTCCAGCTCGAGGCCGCTGACCGGCCGTTCTTGCCGCGCGGCCTCGGCGAGGTAGACCAGGTGGCTCAACCCCTCCAGCACGGGCAACGTGTGTCCGAGCCCCTCGTCGCCCAACGCGTGTTCGAGCTCGTTCGACTCCAGCCGGCGCAGCAGCTGTCGATCGAGGGCCAGGGCGACCTCCAGGACACCGTCGTCGGCCTCGCGCAGCAGCAACACCTCGCGTTGTCGGTCCGAGCCCGCATAGGGCAGCACGACGGCGTGGGGATCCAGGCCGGTGTCGGTCTGGTAGAGGGCCTCGAAGCCCCGATAGAGGCGCTGCAGCTTGCTGAGCCGAGCGGGGGCGTCGGGAGGACCGGCGGCGGGGTCAAGCGCGGCGCGCGCGCCCGCCGCGTCGTCGGGTCTGGGAGGGTGGGGGCCCGCGCTCACTGCATCACGCCGGATTTCTCGATGTCGATCAGCACGCCGGCGTCGATCAGGCGCCGGAGATCGCGGGCATCGCCGTGATCGCGCCAGCGCTCGTACAGCCCCAGGAGGTCGGTGTCCGACTTGACGCCGACCTCCACCACGCCGCCGATGACATCCGCGACTTCCTCGAACATCTCCGCTAGCATCCCGAGCACCGCCAGCGCATTGCTGCCCGCGTCGGCGACCTCCCGATAGGCGGCCTCTCCGATGCCTCGCACGTAGCGAACGTTGATGGGCGTGCGCGCCAGGCTGTGCGGCACCACACCCGTGATGTACAGGGCGCGGTCTCCGACGCCGCGAAGGGCGATGGCCCGAGCCGACCCGGATTCGCTCTTGGCGCGCATGTACTCGAGGGCCAGCGGCCGGCTGGCTCGGCCGGCGACGTGGCTGCGCCGGGCGTAGCGAGCCAGAAGGTTGACCACGTACGCCTCGACTTCGGCCGGGAGCGCCTTGCCTGTGCGCTCTTGCGCCTGTTCGATTTCTTCGAAGAAGAACGACTCCAGGGTTCGGTGGTCGAGCGCGACTGTGCGGGTCATGCAGGTCTCCGTGGCTGCCGGTCGCGGCCCGAAGGGCGCCCCGCCCCGCGTCCAGGGGCCCCGGCTCGTCGTCCGTCGACGAGGCGGGCGCTTGCCGGGAGGTGAGGACGTAGGGCCGCCACCATCCGCAATTGTGAGTCAGCCCACTTCCCGCGCCAACACCCGCGAGCGATTTGCCGGTCGCGAGGGGTTGACCCGTTCTTGCCTGGGCTTAGACTCGCGGCCGCGTTGGCACTCGGACCCGCCGAGTGCTAGCGGCCCGAAGTCTCGGTGATTCAAAGAGAATTGTTCCGCCAGCCGTGCGGTCGCAGGTCGATTTTGCACCAGGCCGGACGACCGGAGCACCGGCCCGGCGGACGTCGCGACAACAGGAGATCGAACCCATGAAAATCCGTCCCCTTCACGACCGCATCGTGATCAAGCGCGTTCCCGAGGAGGAGAAGACCTCGGGCGGCCTCTACATCCCCGACACGGCCAAGGAGAAGCCCGCGCGGGGCGTCGTCGTCGCCGTCGGCCAGGGCAAGCGTGACGAGAGCGGCAACCGCATCTCGCTCGACGTCAAGCCGAACGACGAGGTCCTCTTCGGCAAGTACGCCGGCACCGAGCTCAAGCTCGACGGCGAGGAGCACATCGTGCTCCGCGAGGAAGAGGTTCTGGCGGTCATCGAAAAGTAAGCAACCGACACCGCAAACAGCAGGAGACATTCCAAGATGGCTGCGAAAGAAGTTCGTTTCGACGAGATCGCCCGCAACGCGATCCTCAAGGGCGTCAACACGCTCGCCAACGCCGTGAAGGTCACCCTCGGCCCTCGGGGTCGCAACGTCGTGATCGAGAAGTCCTGGGGTTCGCCCACGGTCACCAAGGACG
>CAZYSW010000419.1:0-5462 GCA_964650105.1 uncultured Nannocystaceae bacterium | reverse complement strand
CGTACGCACCCCGCACGGCCCGCCGGCCCGCGTGTCCGTCCTCTCGTGTCGCGCGGACGTGCGAGCGATCGCCGTGGAATCGATCGCGCCCGAAAACCCCCTCCACGCCCTGGGCCTGCGGCGCGGAGACTGGATCCTCTCCATCGACGGAGACCTTCCGTCGGATCCGTTCGCCGCCGCCGTCCGATTGGGAGACGTCATCACCGGGGCGCCGAGCTTCGTCGTCGTCCTCGGCGCAGACGGCAGCCACGCGATCGTCCGCCTGCGCGCGCCGGCGCCCGGCCGTCACCGACTGGCCTCCCCCTGATACGCCGACGCTCGCAACGACGGCGCAAACCGATGGCGCGGTCGTCCGCGTGGTGCGCCTCGCATCACGAAAACGCGTGCACCGGGACGTGCTGAAGCTCGGGGTATCGCGGTGTGTAGGGCAGGCCGATGTGCAGATCGCCGGCCCGCACGTCCCGCTGCTTTCGCAGCCAGAAGGCGGGGTCCAAGAGGTCGGCGTGCGCGTTCATGAACGCGGCGCGGAGCCGGGGATCGCGTGGAACGATGAACGGCTCCCACTCCTCGGGGAACACGTCTTGCTCTGCGGCGTAGAAGTGCTGAGCGGCGATCTCCTCCTCCCAGGAGCGGGCCGGCGGAATCGTTCGGAAGCGGCAGTCGAGCAACGGGCAGATCTCGTCGTAGTCGTACAGCACCAGGCGACCGAAACGCGTGACCCCGAAGTTCTTCCACAGGAGGTCACCCGCGAAGACGTTGTTCGCCGCCAGCTCCTTGACGGCGTGGCCGTAGTCCACCACCGCGCGCTCGGCCTCTTCGATCGAGGCCTGTCCGAGATGAATGTCGAGGGGAGTCATCTTCTCCTCGATGTACACGTGCGACACGACGACCCTGTCGTCGACCAGGCGCACGGTGTTGGATGCCTTGGAGAGGAGCTCCTCGAGGCACTGCGGCTCGAATCGAGCACGGTCGAAGGCCAGGTGCTCGAACTCCTGCGTGTCCGCCAGGCGACCGACTCGGCGGCCACGGAAGACCTCGCGATACGAGCGCAGGATCGCCACCCGGCTGGCGCCCGGCTTCTCGAAGTTGTCGCGGATGATCTTGAACACGTTGCGGTAGCCGGGCATCGTGAAGACGGTCATGACCAGCCCCTTGATCCCGGGCGCGATGACGAAGCGGTCGTCGGTCCGGGCGAGGTGCTCGACCAGCTCCCGGTAGATCAGCGTCTTTCCGTGCCGATGGTGCGCGATGGAGATGTACAGCTCCGAGAGCGTGAGCTCGGGCATCAACGTTCCCAAGAAGCGCACCAGACGTGACGGTTCGCTCACGTCGACGAACATGTAGGCGCGGGTGGAGCTGAACACCGCCAGCGTTTCTCGTCGATCGAAGATCGCGCCGTCGACCACCACGCCGGTGGGGGTGGACTGGATGGGGATGATGAGCGGCAGATGCTCGGTTCCGCGGGTGACCCTGCCCACGATGTAGGCCTCCCGCACCCGAAAGAAGACGATCCCCAGCACGTCCACGTGGTCGTAGCCCGGATCGCACCAACGGCGCACGAGAGCATCTTCGAAGCGACGCGCGAGGTAGGCCGCCTCGCCCCGCACGTCCACCCACCGAAGCGCGGGCTGCGGGTACCGAAGCAACGCCTCGAAGAGCTCGACGGGCTCGGGGATCCTGGGAAAGCGCCGGTACAGCCCGGGACGATCCTCCTCCGCGCGTGGATCGAAGTCCTCCTGAAGGAATTCGATCTTGTCGTTCACACCGACGGTACGAAAGATCTTGCGGGTGATGGCGTTGAAGAAGGTCTTGGCCACCTCCGCATCCAGACGGTCGGCAACGATGTCCTCGTAGTGCTCGTGCGCCGCCTGCCAGACCTCCAGGTCCTGCGGATACGCATCGGTCAGCGGTCGGAGCGTCTCGAGCGTGCGGCTGACGTACGCCTGGTACAAATCGATCCTGCGCTGCGACTCGAGATGGATGCGTGACCAGTCGCGAGCATCGAACCATTGCCGACACTCCCGCGTCAGCCGCATGAACTCGGCGTAGAAGGTGTCGAAACCCTCGTGGATGAGGATCGCGATTTGCAGCGAGGGGGAAAGATCCGGCACCGGAAAGCTCGGTGGGCCGGTCGGTACCGACCCGATCAGGCGGCGGCCGCGGTGGCGTGGGGGCGTCTGGCCACCACCATCTTGGAGAGCCACGCCGCGCGGGCAGGTTCGCTCACCTCGAAGCCGTGCTCCGCCAGTCCGGCCGCCAGGTCGTCGCCGACGTAGTCCCGATAGAACGGCTCGTGCATCTCCTGGTCGAACCGCTGCATGAAGAACGCGAGGTCACGCGCGTCGACGTTCTGCACGGAGTCCATGACGACGAGCAGGCCCCCTGGACGCAGAACCCTGAACATCTCCTTCCAGACCCGACGCCGGGCATTGCGCGGCAGCTCGTGGAACAGGTACACGCTCGTGACGACGTCGAACGACGCCGGCGCGAAGGGCATCTCCTCGGCGTTGCCCGCCACGAGCTGCACCGGGTGCCCCTCGAGGGCCTCACGTGCCACCTGGAGGTAGTAGGGGCTGAGGTCCAGCCCCGTCAGTTCGGCGCGGGGGAGCGATCGCGCGATCTGGACCAGCGTTCGGCCGGTTCCGCAGGCGACGTCCAGGATGCGGCAAGGCCGGGTCCGTCCTCCCAGATGGTCCACGATCGGCGGGATGACCTGCCGACGCATGACGTCCGCGGCGCCCCCGAACAGGAACTCGACGCCGAGATCGTACAGCTCGGCGGAGTGACGGCTGAGATAGCCGTCGGTCTGCCAGTGAAACGTCCGGCGGTAGTAGGGCGGATAGCTGTCGAGGTCGACCTCGGTGGGGAGGTCGCGCCAGTTGCCCTCGCGGATCCGCCTGGCCACTCGCGGGAGGTCCCGACCGAGCCTCGGAAGGCGCCCGAGGTAGTCGCGCCAGGGGATCTGGAAAAGCAGCTCCGTCGGGTAGTACCCTGCGTCGACGTTCGCGAGGTCTTGCCGAACGAGGTCGAGGTATCGGCGACGCAGCGAGACGATCGGTGCGAGTCTCAACTGCGGATGGGTGCCGAACACGACGCGACGAAGGATGTGCTGCAGCGCACCGCAGGAGACCTGAAGCGTCGTCTGCTGACCGAGATAGGCCACCTGCGCCAGACGTCTGGGAATCGGAAGCCGCATGGGTGCTCGCTCGCGCGACAGTCTAGCGGCTCCACCCTGACCGAGATCGCGCAACGCCCGCATGCTCGCAGCCAGCAAAGGGCGTCGAGATCGCGGGGATGACCCGCGAAGATTGCGCAATTGCGGAGCCCTCGCACGGTGGCGAAAGCGCCCAGACGCACGCAAAGACCCTCGAAATGGCCGTCGCACCAAAGGATGCCGTTGCGGCCCTGTCTACCGCATGGTAGGCAGCTCCCGGCCGAACGGTAGACCCATGCCTTCCGACAGGTCGGACAAGGGCAGCATCGCCCAGCAGATCGTCCAGCAGGCCACGCGCTTGTTCGCCGCGCGCGGCTTCGTCGGCGCGTCGCTCCACGACATCGCCAAGGCCGTCGGGATCCGCAAGCCGTCGCTTCTGTATCACTTCCCGACCAAGGACGAGCTTCGTCGCCGCGTGCTCGAGCAGATGCTCGCCCACTGGAACGAAACCGTCCCTCGCATCCTCCGCGCCGCGACCTCCGGGCCCGAGCAGTTCGATGCGATCACGCAAGAGACCATCGCGTTCTTCTCCGCCGACCCCGATCGTGCGCGCCTCTTGCTGCGAGAGCTTCTCGATCGTCCCGAAGAGATGAAACCGCTCATCGAGCGCCACGTCGCTCCGTGGACGCGAATCGTGTGCGACTACATCCGCAAGGGACAGGAGCAAGGAAGGATCCACGCCGACGTGGATCCCGAGGCCTACCTCGCGATGATCATCACGCTCGTGCTCAGCGCCGTATCGCTCCACGGCGTGATGTCCAATCTGGTCCTCGACGCCGAGCGCC
The DNA here is from genome assembly GCA_964650105.1 of uncultured Nannocystaceae bacterium. Lineage (GTDB taxonomy): Bacteria > Myxococcota_A > Polyangia > Nannocystales > Nannocystaceae > CAZYSW01. The sequence continues at coordinate 1,463 of CAZYSW010000419.1, read as the reverse complement.
CGCCGGGCCAGGCCGAACCTTCGAGACTCGTGACCGAGATGATGCGCGTGGCTCGACGGAGCCTCTTCATCTCTCCCAGCGCCGACGATGGAGAGGACCGTCGACGCGAACCCGCCTGACCGAGACGAGGAATCATGCCGAACTTCCTGACCGACAACGACGACCTTCTGTGGTACTTCGACAAAGGGATCGACTGGAAACCGCTGTTCGACGCCACCGAGCGGGGGCTGAAGGACGAGGACGCGCCGAAATCCGCCGAAGAGGCCGTCGAGCTCTACCGGGACATCGCCCACATGGTCGGGCAGTTCGTGGCGGAGGAGGTGGCTCTTCATGCGGCCGAGATCGATCGCGAAGGCGTCCGTCTCGTGGACGGCGAGGCGGTGTTGCCGAAGCGCATGGAGGAGATCTTCCGGCGCATCAAGGAGCTGGACCTGCACTGGCTGTGCGTACCCAGGGAGCTGGGGGGGATGAATTGCCCCCTGCTGCTGTACTTCATCAACGCCGAGCTATTCGCGCGAGCCGACGTCTCGGTGATGGCGCATCACGGGTTTCACGGCGGCATGGCGATGGCCATGCTGATGTTCTCGGTCCGCGAAGGGTCCACGAAGTTCGAGGGCGGTCGCATCGTCGAGACGCGCTTCCGCAAGGAGCTGGAGGAGATCGCTCGCGGTGACGCCTGGGGAACGATGGACATCACCGAACCGGACGCCGGCAGCGACATGGCGGCCCTGCGCGCCGTGGGGGAGCAGGACGAGCACGGCAACTGGTTCGTGACCGGCCAGAAGATCTTCATCACCTCCGGCCACGGCAAGTATCACTTCGTGATCGCACGGACCGAGAAGGCCGACGATCCCGATGACCCCTTCGCGGGGCTCGGTGGCCTGTCGTTCTTCCTGGTACCGGCCTACGAGGAGGACGAGCAGGGGAACCGTCGGCGCATCGTCCAGATCGATCGCGTCGAGGAGAAGCTCGGCCACCACGGTTCATGCACCGCCGCGCTGACCTTCGACCGTGCACCGGCGCACCTGATCGGCCGGCGCGGCGAGGGCTTCAAGTACATGCTCACGCTCATGAACAACGCGCGTCTCGGCGTGGGGTTCGAGTCGATCGGGTTGTGCGAGGCCGCGTACCGGTTCGCCCGCGACTACGCCGCCGAGCGGCCATCGATGGGCAAGACCATCGATCGGCACGAGATGATCGCCGATTACCTCGACGAGATGCGCACCGACATCCAGGGGCTGCGGGCGATCGCGATGCAAGGCGCGGTCTGCGAGGAGCTCTCGCAGAAGATCCAACTCTTCTTGGACCACGGTCAGAACCACGACGCGTTGAAGAGGGCTCGCCTGGAGAAGAAGGCTCGCCGCCTGGGCCGTGAAGCGCGGAGGCTGACCCCTCTGCTCAAGTATCTCGCGGCGGAAAAGGCCGTGGAGGCGGCCAAGCAATTTTCCGGCGCCAGCATCACC
>CAZYSW010000418.1:1539-5467 GCA_964650105.1 uncultured Nannocystaceae bacterium | reverse complement strand
CGTGGTGCACGGCCGGACCAAGGTCTACGAGCGGCCCGGCGCCGAGATCCCGCTGATCGATCCGCATCGGAACCGACGCGTCTCTTAACGGCGCTCACCGAGTCGATCGAGCGGCCAGCGTCGATTCAGAAGCGGACCAGGATCGCGGTGATGTTGTCGAGGCCTCCTCGCTCGTTGCACGCGGCGATCATGCCTTCGACCACCTTCGCGACCGGTTCGTCCGCGCGCAGATGCGCGGCGATCTCGTCGTCCTCCAGATGGCGCGTGAGCCCGTCGGTACACAGGAGGAGCTGATCCTTGGGTCGTAGATCGAGTTGCAAGAAGTCGACCTGGAGATCGTCGGTGCTCCCCCCCAACACGTTGGCGAGCACGTTGCTGAGTCGGGAGATCCTCGCCTCGGACGCGGTCATGGCATCCTGGTCGACCAGCTCCTGCGCGAGGGTGTGGTCGCGCGTGAGCTGCTGCAAGGTGCCGTCGCGCCACAGGTAGGCCCGGCTGTCCCCCACGTGCACGATGTGGAGGCGAGGCCAGGTGAGATAGGCCATCGTCAGGGTCGTCCCCAGGCGGGGATCGATGCCCTTGCGACGGGCCACCTGTCGGATGCGGTCTTGGGCATCCCGCATCGCCTCGCGCAAACCTTCGGCGAGCTCGGGCCCGGAGATCCGCGCGGCCGTCGACACCCACGGCATGAGCGCGAATGCGTAGTAGGCCATGGCGTCGACTGCGACGGCGCTCGCGATTTCGCCACCACTGCGCCCCCCCACGCCGTCGGCGACCATGTACAGGCGTCCCTGCGGAACGTCGCCGAGCATCGTGTCGTCGCCCGTCGCGAAGCTCGACCCTTGCACGAGCATCGTCCGCTGGAGCTGCGCCACCAGGAACTGGTCCTCGTTCGTGGCCCGCAGCCTTCCGAGATCGGTCGCACCGTGGGCGTCGGCGCCGGGCACGGCCGTGTCCATCGGGCCCGCCTCTCCCAGCGAGCGCCACGCGACGGACCGACCCGGCTGGGACAACAGCTTGAACGTTCCCGAAGCAGAAGGCTCCATTCATTCATGGGCTAGCAGGTGGTTCGGGTCGGCGCACTCGTGCCCACACCTCGCGCGCCCCGGAATGCCGCTGGACGCGCTCCGGTCACGAGGTAGGACGATTTCTGGCATGCACAGCCGCGATGAATGGGTGATCGGCCTGAGCGGGGGGAGCGAAGACCGCGGCGCGCTGGAACTCGCCAAGTGGCTGTCGGACGCCGGTGCCCGCGCCGACTGGAGCGTTCGCGGGGTGCACATCTCGTCGGACGGCAGCCTCGTGCAACGGCTGCGACGACTCGTGGCGCCGTCGCGGCTCTCGTCGCGCGCCCGCGTCGCCGGCGTCATCGCCGACGCTCGCGCGGCGCAGTCTCTCGCCGGCGTCGACGTCATCGAAGCCGAGACCGTGGAGAACGGTCTGCTCGAAAGCCTGGGCCCGACCACGCTCGGCCTGGTGATCGGTCGTCACGCGGCAACCGACGATCCCAGCCTGGTCAAGCTCGGCTCGACCGCGCGTCGTTTGCTGCGGCGATGCCATGCACCGTTGTTCGTCGTGCCCCCCGACTTCGACCCTGCGCTCGTCTCCGTCGGTCCCTTTCTGGTGGCGACCGACCTGACCGAGCGCAGTAAGGAAGCGGCCGCGTTCGCGCGCTGGTTGGGGGAGCACCTGGGGCGTTCCGTCGCGCTCGCGTACGTCGGCGCACCGCGGCCGTCGATGGAGCTGGGATTGCTCACCCGCAGCGACATCGAGCGGCTGACGGCCGAGGAGCGACGCCGGGCGAGCCTGGACCTCGAGGGCTGGGCCGATCGGCTGGGCATGGGTGATCGACAGCGCGTGGCCCGGGTCGGGCCTACCACCAGCGAGTTGCTCCACGCAGCCGCCGCGCTGCACGCCGTCGCGATCGTCTGCTCCCCTCGCCGACTCGGCCTGCGCCAACGCTTCGTGCAGAGGAGCACCACCAGCGATCTGGCCGCGGCGGCACGAATTCCCGTCGTCTCCGTGCCCGTCTCCAACCGAGACCGTCCCTGGGCACCTCCCGCCCGGGCGTCGACCTGGGAATCCGAGGGCGCTGGCGCGAGGCTTCGCGGCTCGTAGGGTTCGGCTGCATGCAGTCCGTCCCGACCACCGGCGGTCTTCGACGACGGCGGCGCGGACCCGTCGAGGGCCCTCGACCCGAGCTTCTCCCCCGCGAGGCTCCGGACACCCGGGGTTCGTCCAGCGCTCCTGGGCGCAGTGCAGCGATCGGCCTGCGCGCCTTCGCGATCGTGACGCTGGGGTTCTCGGCCGCGGGCTGTCCTACGCGCGCAGCGCTGCAACGCGAGCTCGAGGTGACGCGCAAGGCCGTCACCGCGCTCGATGCCAGCCTCACCCGAAGCGACCGCATTCGCGCCAGGCTGGCCGAGGATCGCAACCGCCTCGTCGACGAGAACCTGGCGTACCGTACGCGCATCGTCGAGCTCGAGCGTCGTCTCCTCGACGCCGTCGACAGCCGGCGGATGTCGGCGGAGACGCTCGTCGCTGCCCTTCCCTCCGAGCATCCTTGGCTCCGCGAACGCGACCAGTTCACGCACGTTCGACGACGGCTCACGCCGCTGGTCGAGGCGGGCCTCGTCACGATCGAGCAGCGGGGAGCCACACTGGCCGTCGTGGTCCCCGGAGCTGCGCTCTTCCGTCCCGGTACGCCACGACTGCTCCCCGAAGGCAAGGCGACCTTGAACCGCATCGTGCCGGTGCTCGCGATGCTCGAGGATCACATGATCCACGTCGGAGGCATGTATGCCGGCAGGCCGGTGCACTCGGCCAGATTCCGCGACAGCCGAGAGCTGGCGGTCGCCCGTGCGCTGGCAGTGATCCACCACTTCGTCCAGGGTGGGCTCCGTAGCTCCTCGCTCGCGGCGGTGGGCTTGCCGGGGGACGCCACGACGAACGGCGAGCGCGGACGCGAGAATCGACTCGAGATCCTGATCGATCCGGTCTTGCCCCTCGTGCCGGCCTGCAGCGAGCCGGCCGCCTCGCCCGACCCCGCCGCCGCGCGCCCCTCCCGGGTTGATGCGGATGAACCCCGGCGTAGAACCAGGAGGTGAACGCGGCGCTGGTCGAAGCGGCCTCGCGTCTCCGTCGGCCGCCCATGGCACCGCAAGACCCCATGCGATCCGGTCTGCAGCGTACGGCCGCGACGGGGCCCGTCGGACCGACCGGGCGCAGGCGCGGACAGATCGTCTCCATGATCGCGGTCGCCGTCGGGCTCGTGCTCGAGGGGCTCACGATCGGAGCCGCATTCGCGGCCATCATCCTTCTGGGCCTGTTCGCCTGCGTCCCTTTGCACGGCCCCGCCGCCTTCTCCGACGAGCACGCCGAAATCGGAGAACAGGACGCGGCCCTCCATGGATGCACGACGCCTCCGTGCCGAGGCGACGACTGCGGCGGGCGTGCCTATGCGACGTGCTTTACCGCTTCCTCGACCACTTCGGGGGGCGGCGGCCCCGCCTTGCACTGACCGATCGCGACGGTATGCCGTCGCTGAAGGCGACCCATGGAACGAAACCGCCCCGTCCTCTCGATCCTCGGCCTCACTGGTCTGCGCGTCGGGCTCGGCGCGATCATGGCCGCGCACGGCTGGCAGAAGGTCGTCAACCTGGACGCGACGATCACGAGCTTCGGCGAGATGGGAATCCCCTGGCCGGACCTCCTGGTCTGGCCAGCGATCGCCAGTGAGCTCGGCGGCGGCATCCTCCTCGTCCTCGGCTTCATCACCCCTTTGGCCGCGCTGCTCATCCTCGCGACCATGCTGACGGCGATCTTCGTGGTCCACATCGGCAACGGTCTGTTCGCCGCCAACGGCGGATACGAGCTTCCCCTCGTCATCGCGCTCGTCGCCACGTACTTCCTCTTGCGTGGTGCCGGC
>CAZYSW010000418.1:0-1529 GCA_964650105.1 uncultured Nannocystaceae bacterium | reverse complement strand
GTCAGCATCGACGCGGCGATCGGGAGCCTCGCTCGTCGCAGGCGCGTTCGCGAGACGCCCCAGCGGGAGCGAGAGGCCTCGGGTCTCGCCGGAGCGCCCGCCCGCTGAGGCCTCGGGTCAATCGACCGCCGGCAGGATCGTCTCGAGCTCGTCGGCCGTCACCGGTTTGACCAGGTGATGGTCGAATCCAGCCTCTTCGGACCGCCGCCGATCCTCGGCCTGGCCGTATCCGGTGAGCGCGACCAGAGCGAGGTCGCACCGTTTGAACCGCTCGCGCAAGCGCCTGGCGACCGCATAGCCGTCCAGGCCCGGGAGGCCGATGTCGAGGATGACCAGATCGGGGTCGAACTCGGTCGCGATGTCCAGCGCATCCTCACCGTCGTAAGCGAGCTGCACGTCGTAGCCTCGATTGCCGAGGATGAGCCCCAGCATCTCGGCCGCATCCACGTTGTCGTCGACCACCAGGATTCTCCGCTGGCGAGTCCTCCCGAGTCGATGCTGGCCGTTCACCTTGATCTCCATTCTCGCCCGGGTCCCTCACCGCGTTCCGCCGAGGCGGGATTTCGGCTGGAACGATTGCATCCCATCGCACCGCACCTCCTAGCACCCCGCCATGCAGTTTCAACCGTCGGACGTCGCAAACCGCTGCATTCGGTGCACCGCGAGCCCGGTCCGCCAGCCGGTTCGTGCGTGCCCCCTTCGCGGGGGGCATCGTCCGTCAGCGCGGCACCACCAGATACTGCGCATGCGGACCCCGCTGAACGCGGAGTCGAAGCGGTCGGTCCTTGGGCGCGTCCGCCAGGGCCTCTTGAGCAGCTCGGGCGGAGTCGACCTCCCGGTCGCCGACCTCCAGCAGCACGTCGCCGGGCCGTAGGCCCGCCTCGGCCCCCGGCGATCCGGGCTCGACGCGGGTGACGAGCACACCCTCGGACTGTTGCAGACCCAGTCGTGCGGAGAACTCGGGGGTCAGGTCCTGCAGGTGGAGGCCCAGCCCCTGGGGTGCGGATCCCTGCTCACCCGGCGAGCGGTCGCCGTCGTCGGACGACGGCAGTCGACCCAGCTCCACGTTCAACGTCCGCATCTTCCCGTCACGCCACAGCTTCATCGCGATGGTCGCCTTGGGACCGGCCGCGGCCACATAGTTGCGGAACGCATCGAGGTCGTCGACGGCCCGGCCGTCGATTTCGACGACGATGTCCCCCGGCTTCAGCCCTGCCTTCGAGGCGGGGCCGTCGGGCACCACGTCCTGCACGAGGATCCCCTTGCCGTCGAACCCGACCGCCCGAGCCAGCGGCTCGTCGAGCTCTCCGATCATCAGGCCCAACCACCCGCGCAAGACCTCTCCTTGCTGCATCAACTGGTCGGCGATCGGCTTGGCCACGTGAATCGGGATCGCGAATCCGATCCCGTTGCTCCCACCGCTACGCGAGGCGATGGCCGTGTTGATTCCCACGACCCGCCCCTGCAGGTCGATCAGGGGCCCTCCCGAGTTCCCGGGGTTGATGGCAGCATCGGTCTGGATGAAATCG
>CAZYSW010000417.1:0-5487 GCA_964650105.1 uncultured Nannocystaceae bacterium | reverse complement strand
CTCGGACGTGCGTGCGTCCGAGGGGCGCAACCACGGAGCACCCCTTGATCTCGACGAAGAATAGCACACTCGATGCCGCTGAAAAGTGGCTCGCCGACCACAAGGATCAGCTTTCAGACACTCCCGAGGAGATCCGGCTCCGCCGGAGCGGACTGGATGTGGAGGGGTTACCTCCGGTCGACGCGCCCCCCCCAGCGACCCGCCCGAACAAGGCCGATGCCCCGAGCGACTTTAATCCGGAGCTGGGACGTATCACGTACGAGCCCGATCCTGCCCCGGATACTGACGAGGTGTGGCGCGCGGAGTGGAGACGGATGGCGACGGACATCATCCGCCAGCTCGGGTCGTCCTCGGATTTCGGACCGTGGTTGCCCGTGATTCGACCTCCGGAGCTCGACCCCCTACCGTACATTGCTCCGGCCTTGCGGGATGCCCTGCCCGAGCTCGAGGCCTTGCACCGGAAGCTGTGCCCCGGGTGGCGCCGTATTGTGCGCGGCTGGCTCAACACGTGCGCAGAGATTCGAGTCGAGGAGCGCTATCGGCGTGCCTGGGAGCGGGACGCCAGTTCCGGGATCCGGGCGAATTTGCTACCCACACGTGCAGCGCGGAAGGGAGCGGAGCTCCTGGAGCTCCTCCGGTCTCACCCACGGGAGTTAGTAGGAGAGATCCCTGATGGGCTGACTCCGGAGATCCTGGAATACCTGGGCGGAGTGGTGACCAGGACGGGGCGGGGCGCGGGGGGGCTGACTCCGGATGCCGCCATGGAGCGGATCGAGGAGTGGATCGCTTCCCCTGATCGCTTCCGCTCAATGTTGGAGGATGCGCGCCGCAAGGACCGGCGGCGACGGCGGCGACGCAAGAAATAGACTCCGCCCATTCCTGGCCCTAGGGGCGTGAGTGTCGTTCTCCGCCCTTACCAGGCCCGGGCCGTCCAGGCCCTACGGAGCCACCTTCGCGCCGGACGGCGTCGGCTCCTTCTCGTCGCGCCAACTGGCGCCGGCAAGACTGTAATTGCGTCCTACGTCATGGCGAGGGCGCACGAGAGAGGATCTAGAGTGTTGTTTCTGGCTCACAGGCGGGAGCTTATCCAGCAGACCTGGAGGAAGTTGGTCGATGCTGGAGCGCCGACGAGCGCGATGGGGGTAATCATGGCGAAGGATCGCCGATCCAACCCCACGGCTCCGATCCAAGTCGCCAGCGTCGACACCTTGCGGCACCGCGAGAGGCCTCCAGTCGATCTGCTCATCATCGACGAGGCCCACCGATCACTAGCTAGGACATATCTCGACCTAGCCAGTCACTATGCAGAGCAGGGAGCGACCGTCCTGGGACTGACTGCTACCCCTTACCGTGCGGACGGTGGGGGGCTAGGGGAGGTGTATGATGTGCTCGAGGTGGTGGTGACCCCTCGACAGCTCATCGATGACGGTTTCATCGTGGAGCCTCGAGTGTTCTCCGGAGGACGAATTGACCTGTCTGGGGTGCGCATTCGGCGCGGGGATTACGTGGAGAGAGACCTTGCCGAGGCAATGAACACGACGAAGTTGGTCGGGAACATCGTCGACCACTGGTCTCGGCACGCGGCCGGTATGCGGACCGTCGCGTTCGCCGTGACGGTGGAGCACTCGCGACAGATTGCGGAGCGGTTCGTTGCCGCCGGCGTCCCGGCAGAGCACCTGGACGGGGAGACTCCGATGGCGGAGCGGGACGCGATCCTCGCACGGCTCCAGGCCGGGGAGACTCTCGTCGTGAGTAACTGCGGTGTCCTTTGTGAGGGGTGGGATCAACCCGCGGTCAAGTGCGCCATCTTGGCGCGCCCCACGAAGTCGACCGGGCTCTACCTTCAGCAGGCCGGACGCATCCTCCGGCCGTGGAAGGACCAGCGCGCCATCATCCTCGATCATGCTGGCAATGCGCTAATGCATGGGCTCCCCCAAGACGATCGCGTGTTCTCGCTGGATCCAGCCAAAAAGTACTACGAAAGCGAACCTCTGAAGGTCTGTCAGGAGTGTGGAGCCGTCGTCTCGAGCGGTCGGAGGATCTGCCCGGAGTGCGGGAGTACGTTCGGAGGTGGCGAGGGGGAGACGTTCGTCGGGGTAGAGTCTGACGATGAACTAATCGAGATCCATCCGATCCCTGACCATGAGCTTACTGTGGCATGGGATGAGATCGTGTTTCGGTGGCGGCAGTTGAACGACAGGCGAGCGAGCGCCGGACGAGATCCGATGAAACCTGGATGGGTCTGGCATCAGTTCCGGGAACGGTTCCATCGGCGCCCACCGACTGGTTGCAGGTTGCCGGCGGAGATTGCCACCCCGGAACGGAAGCGCGAGGCGTTGTCCGAGATGATCGCGACGGCTCGAGAGAGGGGGTATCGGCCCGGGTGGGCGGTGCATCGCTTCCGGGAGCGCTTTGGGCACGGGCCGGAGGAGATCCGATCATGAGCCGGCTGCTAGTCATGCCCCACAAAAAGGCTAGGAGCTGGCCGCAGCTGCGCGAGGACAAGCCGATCCGTCCTGGCGATCGTTGCGCTTACGTCCGCTCCATCGCGCGGGTCATGGAGCACACCTACCGGACGGACGCCCACTTTGCCGCTTACGTGTCCCCCAATGGGTACCGGCTCAATCGGCGATGCTTTGACGAGGGCATATCGGTGGAAATGACCGCCGCCGTGTTCGACGTCGATGCGCCGGGGCATGAGGCAACCCCGCAATGGCGTCGGGAGATCCGGGAGCGAGTGTGTGCGCTGGCGGACGTGCACCCCGGGCTGTACATGTACGAGACCCGTGGGGGGCTGCGCATCCTCTACACCCTTCCCGGGCGCACCATCCTCCGGTCCCGAGAGGACGCGGAACGGTGGCGCCAGCAGTACCTGACCGGTCTCGCCTACCTGTCGAGGCGGTTCGGGATCGAGGCCGACCCGGCATGCTCCGATTGGCAACGGCTCTACCGGTGCCCCCGGGCTACCCGGGATCCGGGTGGAGATCCGGAGAATCACCCCACATGGGGCGACCCGTCCGAGATCCAGCCGCTGCGCATCGATGCCACGTGGAGCGACCTCGACCTAGCTCGTTCCCGGGCCCGGAAGGCGTTCCAACGCGCGACTGTCCTGGACGTGACCCCATGCCCATCCAGTGGCGATGGGCTCTTCTACCGCCTGCTACGGGCCCGGGGCGACATCCTCGAGGAGCACGATCGAGGCGCCTACGTTATCCGGTGCCCGGCGGAGCGCGAGCACACCACCGGGCAGACAGGAGACGGGTCGACCCTGCTCTACCTGCCAGCGGCCGGGATGGAGCTGGGGGCAATCCACTGTCTCCACGCACATTGCTCCGGACGGACCGCGCGCGAGTGGCTCCGGTTCTTCTCCGACGACGAGATCGAATCAGCCCGACGGAGCCCCCATGCCGCCTAGTCAGGAATGTCCTGCTGCCATTCCTGGCACCGATTGCATGGGTTTTGTTGCGATGCCCGAAGGGGCCGAAAACATCGCGCTGGAACCGGTTCCGGCGGTTCCGGAACCGACGCGGGAACCGGCGGAACCGGCGGAACCGTCGGCGCTCGAACGTGCATGGGTCTGTCTGGCGGACGTGCCGGAGGTGCTCTTGGAGGAGCCCCCGCCGCAAGTCTGGCTTCTTTCCCGCTGGCAGGACCAGCGGGACCATGGGGTCCTGCCCCGTGGCAGGACGGGGTTGCTCACGGCCACCGGCGGAGTCGGCAAGACCTACGCGCTGATTCAGCTCGCGCTCGCCGTCGCGTCCGGCGGCTTCTGGCTCGACACGTTCCGGGCCGCGGAACCCGGTCATGTGCTCCTCGCGCTGGCCGAGGAGGACCTGGACGAGGTGCGCCGGAGGATCTGGCGCGCCGCCAACGCTGCGGAGCTGTCCACGAGCGAGCGGAGGGCCATCGCCGATCGCCTCCATATCCTGCCGCTGGCCGGCGTGAGTGCCGCCCTGACGAGCTCGCCGGCGCCGGGCGTCATCACGGCTACGGCCGTGGCAGAGGAGCTTAGGAGGCTGCTAGAGGCCCGGGGAGTGGATTGGTCCCTGGTCATCCTCGATCCCTTAAGCCGATGGGCTGGAGGGGGAGTGGAGGCCGACAACGAGGCCGCCACGAGGTTCTGTCAGGTGGTCGAGACCCTGGCGACCGTCCAAGGAACCCCGAGCGTTCTCGTCGCGCACCATTCGAGCAAGACGAGCGCCAAGGACGGCGCTGCGGACGCGAGGGGGGTCACGGGGATACGGGACGGATTCCGGTGGCAAGCGAGCATGGACGCCGTGGTAACGGACGACCTCCGAGGGGTCATCCTCCGAAACCGCAAATCGAACTACTCGCTCGAGTTCCCGGATCTGGCACTGGTCCGGAACCAGGAACCGGGGACGGAGGGGACGCTCCGTCTGGCCACCGATTCCGAAGCCGAGGCACTCGGCCTCAAGGGCGGCTCCACGGCCGTGGATTACCTGGCACGGGTGCTCGAGACCATCGAACGGTGCCCGGGACTCACGAGCGCATCCAAGGTCGCCGAGAGGACCAAGGGGCGCAAGTCGGAGATCCTGGACGCCGTGAAGGACCTGCTACAGGCAGGGCGCATCGAGAAGACACCGTCCGGCTACGTCACCACCGGACGGTGAGAGAGAGAGGGGGGGGCGACCGCCCCCACCACGCATGCACGTAGGACTGTCCGGTTACAGTGCTGGCGCAACCCGCGCCAGTTCCCGGCAGGTCCCGGCAGTTCCCGGCGGGAACCGGTCCCTGGGACGTGGTGGGGGGCGACTTTTCCAGTCCCGTCATACGCCCTAGCGGTTCCCGAACCCGGGAACTTTGGACGTCCGGAACCGCACATTACAGCCAAAAACCCCTCGGTTCCCTGGTTCCGGAACCGGTGGGAACCACGTCCGAAGTTGGGGCAGGGCCAGGCCTCAAGCCTTGGCCTTGCCCAACGGACCGGTTCCCGGTTCCCACCCTTATAGGGGAACCGATTTTGGGAACCGGTCAGAGACCCCCCACACACCCCCGTTCTAGATGTGTGGAAGGGTAGGAGCGGGGCGCGCGCGCGGCGCGCCAGGAATGCGTGGAGGCCATTCCTGTACCCATGGGTATGGTGCTCCGACGCGGTCAACGAACGCGCCCCGTACCCGCAGACCTCATCCACCCCGTCCGTGCTCATGTCGAGCGCTGGGGTGTCTCCGGCGCCGCCCGGGCGCTGGGGGTCTCGAGGTCGGTCATCCTATCGGTGCTGGCGAGCGAGCCCATCATGCCCGGCAGCATCGCGCTCATCCGAGGGTCTCTGAGGGCCCGGGCGCAGGGGAAGCCCACCATGGACCTCTCGGGGGATCACTGATGACCGCCGTCGTCGTGGTGACCCCGGCGGAGCTCCGGGAGCTCATTTCCGAGGCCGTCTCCGAGGCCGTGGCGGAGCTCGCCCCGGCGGACACCCCCCCCGTCCTGGTCGACGGCGTGACGCTGGCCAGGATGCTCTCGGTATCC
>CAZYSW010000416.1:241-5492 GCA_964650105.1 uncultured Nannocystaceae bacterium | reverse complement strand
GCGGGTTCGTCTCCGGGGCGCTCAAGAGCCTGGGCGAATGGTGGGACGACAACGGGCAGACCGTCATCTCAACCGCGCAGCGGATCGCGGATGTGGTGGGCACAGCGCTGACCACCGCCTTCTCACTGCTGTCGGCGGCCTTCACGGGGCTCTCTACGGCGGCGTCGTTTGTGGCCTCCAACTGGTCGGTCCTCGGTCCGATCCTCATGGGTGTCGGGGGGATCATCCTTGCAACGCTGATCCCGCACTGGATCGCCCTCGGCGTTCAGGCGTCCGTGTCCGCCGCCCAGTCGGTGGCCGCCTGGGTGGCGCAGTCAACCGCCGGCATTGTCCACGGCGCGAGGATCCTGGGCACCTTCGCAGCCATGATCGCGCAGGGCGCTGTCTGGATCGCGACGCACGTCGCGCAGGCGGCGGTGTTCGTCGCGCAGTGGGTCCTGATGGGTGTCCAGTCGCTCCTGCACGCCGCCAAGGTGGCGCTGGCGTGGCTGATCGCGATGGGGCCGATCGCCCTCGTCATCGCCGCCGTGGTGGGACTCGTCGCGCTGATCATCGCCAACTGGGACAAGATCGTCCGCTTCACCCGCGAGCTGTGGACCAAGGTCACCGGGTTCTTCAAGCGGCTTCGAGACAACGTCGTCTCGTTCGCCCGCGACCTGGCCGTCAAGGCGATAGCCCGCATCCTCGACCTGCGCAACCGGATCGTCTCAGGGGTCCGCACCATCCGCGACCGGTTCGTCAGCGGCTTCCGGTCCCTCCGCGATGGGGCGGTGCGCTGGGCCACCAACCTCGTCAACTGGGTGAAGGGCCTGCCGGGCAAGATCCTGCGCGGCATCGGCAACGTCGGCCGCGCGCTGTGGAACAAGGGCCGCGACCTGATCCAGGGCTTCATCAACGGCATCAAGAACACCGCCGGCAGGATCATCACGACGATCAAGAACTTCGTCACCGACGCCATCCCCGGCTTCGTGAAGCGGGCGCTGGGGATCTCGTCACCGTCGAAGGTGATGATGGCGCTGGGTGAGGACACCGTCATGGGTCTGCAGGCGGGCCTGAACTCGATGACGCCCACGGTCCCCCTGCCGGTCATGCCGAACCTGTCGCGGATGGACCTGCCGGGCCTGTCGGCGATGGCGAACACGATCGCCCGCCACCAGCTTGAGATGGCCGCCCCGCCCCCGATCTCGTTCGGGGCGATGCCGTCGGTCGGTGGCGCCGACCGCCCGATCGAGGTCCGCGTGGACCTGGACGGCCGCGAGGTGGCTCGCACCATCGTCGACCCGATGGCGCGCGAGCTGTACGCCCGCGAGCGGCGCGGTTCAAGGGTGCTGCCCTCATGATCGAAGGGCCATGGCTGTACGTCGACGGCATCGGCGACGTGTCGGAGCGCATCCGCAACGACTCGGGGCTGTCGTGGGGCGGCGGCCGGTCGTTCGAGCTGGACGACGTGGAGGCGGCAACCGGCGAGGTGGTGCTGGACAACCGGGACCGCGAGCTGGAACCGGGCAACCCTGACTCCGCCCACTGGCCGAGGGTGCGCCCCATGCGCCGCTTCGTTGCCGGAGCGCAGTATGACAGCGGCACGATCGCCCCGCTGTTCTCCGGCTTCGTTGCTGGATGGGAGCCGCTGTACCCGCACCACGGCAGGGATGCGGTGGTGCGGGTCAAGCTGATGGACGGCCTCAGCTGGTTGGCGCTGCAGAAGGTGGGGCGCTCGTTCGTCGAGGCGATCGGCGACCTCGAACCGATGGTCTACTGGCAGCTGGCCGAGGACTCCGGGGCGACGACGGTCACCGACTCGTCGGGCAACGACTACCACGGGACCGTCAGCGCCGGCAGCGGGTCGGTGTCCTTCGGTGAGGAGTCGTGGACCTATGGGAAGGGCCGGACGGCGGTCCAGATCAACGAGGGCGCATCCATCGCAACGACCGACAGCGATGCGGCCACGCCCCCCGAAGCGCTCACCGTCGTGCTGGCGATCAAGCGCCTCGCGAATGCATCCGACACGATCATCCGCTGGTCGCCCGACATCATCCCCGGCAGGTACTTCCGCGTCAACATGACCAGCACCGGGCGCATTCAGGTGCGCCGGGGAAGCCTGGTCGTCACGACTTCCGCCGCGCTTCCGCTTGACGAGTGGGCCTTGCTGGTGATCACCCACGGGAGCGGTCGGCTGCGCGTCTACATCGACGGGGCGCTCGAGGATGACCGGTCCTTCATTCCGGTCCAGACGTTCAGCAACCCGACGGCCCTCTCGCTGAGCTCCGGGGATTTCAGCGGCGCAGGCGCCCGATTCGTTGCGGCAGACGCGGCCTTCTTCGACTACGTCCTTTCACCCGGCCAGGTCGCCGACCTGTGGCGCCACCGTCTCGACTCGTTTCCCGAGGAGACTGCCGACGAGCGCATCGGCAAGCTGCTGGACTTCGCCGGCTGGACGGGCAGCGGATTCGGGCGGAACCTCGACGCCGGCCAGTCCACGTTGCAGGCGCACTCGTGCAACGACGAGGACGTGCTGTCGTTGATCCGCGAGGCCGCGCAAGGGGAGAGCGGGCTGGTGTTCTCCGATGTCGGCGGCGTCACCGTGGGGCAGACCCAGGAGTTCCTGCGGCTGTCCCTGCCGGGCACCTCGGGGTCGCAGGCCGCGACGCCGCACGACAACAGCTTCGACGTCACCGACCTCGACATCCGCGCCTTCCTGGCCCTCGATTGGGAGGACAGCGGCGGGACGACGCAGGGCATCGTGTCCCACTGGGACCCCGTCAACGAGCAGGGCTGGGCGCTTGAACTGGTCCGCGTGTTCGACATCTTCGGGCAACTGCGCCTGACCTGGACGGACAACGGCAACGTCCGCACCGCACAGTCGGTCAACGTCCCGAACTTCACCTCCAACATCCGCGTGACCCTCGACGCGGACGACGGCGACGGCTCCCGCGTCACCTTCTGGGCGTGGTTCGGTTCGCAGACGCCCCAGCCCCTCGGTGGCGACGTGCTCGGCGAGGCAACCACGATCGACTCCGCCAACGCCCCGATGATCGTCGGGCGCGCCCTGGACGGGACCGCAGCCGAGGGGCTGTTCCTCAACGTCGAGGTGTACGACGGGATCGACGGGACGCTGGTGGCCGCCCCCGACTTCGAGGACACCGACGAGTGGTCGCTGGGCGATGACGCAGGCGACACCGGCACAGACTCGGTGGGCAACGTGTGGACTCTCGCCGGTGATGCCGAGATCGACGGCACCACCGTCACGGGGGCGACCACCTTCGAGACGGACATCGTCTTCCACAACCGCCACCACCGGGTGCTCGAGCAGGAGCAGTCGCAGGCGACGTTCTCCGACGAGTCCGGTGACCTCGACATGGTGACCCTGGCGCCCAGCTTCGATGAGGAGCGCATCTACAACACGATCACCGCGACGCAGCGCGACGGGGCTGAGGCGGCCGTCTCCGACGCAGGCTCGCAGTCCAGTTACGGCCGTCGGGATCTGGAGCGCACGATCCCCACGTCGACCGTTGCCGAGCTGGAGGACGCCGCCAACTGGCTGCTGCGACGGTTCCGCGAGCCGGTGTTCCGCTTCGAACAGCTGGCCCTCAGCGCGCACCACTCCGGCGTCCTCGACCAGATGCGCCAGCGCAAGTTCGGAGACAGGGTCACCGTCAAGTGGACGCCGCTCGGGTCAGGCGACCCGATCGAGCGGGACGTGCGCATCGAGCACATCGCCCACCACATCCGCCCCCGCGACTGGCGGACCGAGTGGCGGCTGTCTCCGGCGGAGAGCGAGGACGCCTGGGTGCTCGGGGTCGCGGGCCTGTCCGAGCTCGGCGAGACGACGGCCCTGGGCTACTGAGAGGGCGTGCGGATGTACGACCGGATCGTGGACGCACGCGGCATGGACGCGGCCTGGCGCGGCCTCGACTTCGACGGCGGCCTCACCAAGATCAAGGCGACCCTGGCGCGGCGGGGCGTCGCGGCCGCCGAGACGGACGCCACCGTCACCGCCTACGTGTCCGAGTCCCGCTGGGTGGCGCAGTGTCAGCGGTGCCCCGGAGGCGTCGCCGTGTGGCTCGACGAGGGTCGGGGCGTCTGCCCCGACTGCGGAGCCATCTACCGCGTCACCGCCCCGCAGGGCCGCGCTGAGGGCGAACGTGCGCTGGTGGCCCGCCCCGAAGCCAACCGCAACTGGCAGGCGCATCGGGGCGAGACGGTGGCGCATCTGCTGGCGGAGAACGAAAGGGTCGGCCTGTGAGCTGGACGACCCCCCGGACGTGGGTGACGGGCGAGCTGGTGACCGCAGCGCTCATGAACACCCACGTCCGCGACAACCTCATCGAGCTCGGCAAGATCCTGGAGCACGGCGAGGACTTCGTGGAGGGCACCGCCGTCGGCTCGTCGTCGACGTTCGGAGAGCTGTCGGGTGGACCCGAGGTCACCGTTGAGGTGTCGACTGCGGCGCTGGTGCTGTGGGGCTGCGGCATGACGACCGACGCGGGCGCCGCGGCAACGACGATCGCCCGCATGCGCATCGTCATGTCCGGGGCGAACAGCGGCACGGTCGGCCACGAGAACATGGTCCGCGCGCGCAACAACCCGCAGGGCGTCGAGCAGCTGCGCTACGCCTCCATCGTCGTCTCCGGCCTGACGCCCGGGTCCACCACGTTCACCTCCGAGTACGCCGTGTCGACGTCGACCTGCACCTTCAACCTGCGGTCCCTCGTCGTCGTCCCGCTCGGGACCGCGTCGTAAGCCCCCCGCCCCACGAAAGGCTGATGCCATGCTGCTGCGCGACCTTGCTGAGCGTGTCCTGTGGACCTTCGTCGAGACGTTCCTGGGCGTCCTCGTCGTCGACCAGGCCCTTCTCGACGGCGACCTCGGGGCGGTGAAGGTGGCTGCGGCTGCCGGTGCCGCCGCGGTGGCTGCGGTCGTCAAGGGCTACGCCGCGTCCAAGGTGGGCGACGGCTCCGCGTCGTTCGGCTCCAAGGGCTGACGTGCGCGCCCCGTGGCTCGGTGACGTCCTTCGGGACGCGGGGCTCGCTGTCCGCACCTACGGCAACCCGATCGGCCGTGGCCGCGACATGGGCGCCATCGTCGGGGTCGTCAACCATGACACGGTCACCACGAGGTCGTGGTCTGACGAGTCGGTGCGGCGCCTACTGCGCGACGGTCGCCCCGGTGTCCCCGGCCCGTTGGCGCAGCTCGGTTGTGACCGCGACGGAGTGTTCGACTGGATCGCCGACGGCAAGGCCAAGGTGACGCG
>CAZYSW010000416.1:0-231 GCA_964650105.1 uncultured Nannocystaceae bacterium | reverse complement strand
GGGCGCTGGGGCAACGACTGCATCGGCCTCGAGGTCTACTGCGCCGGTGGTCTGCCGGGCCACATCGAGCCGTACAACCGGGTCCAGACGGAGAACGTGGCGCGCGCCAATGCGGCGATCCTCCGCCATCTCGGCCGGTCCGAGGCGTACGCGCAGGGCCACAAGGAGCAGGACCCCCGCCGCAAGGTCGACCCGTTCGGCGTGTCGATGGGCTTCGTCCGCGAGCGCACG
>CAZYSW010000415.1:0-5519 GCA_964650105.1 uncultured Nannocystaceae bacterium | reverse complement strand
TCGAGATCCGACAGGCAGATGCCGTGCTCGACCATGATGTCGACGTTGATCGGTTCCTCTTCCAGGTACGCGTCGTAGACCTGCGAGGCCTCCTCGAGACGACCGGAGCGTCGCAGCAGAGCCCCCAGCGCCGCATTGGCCTCGAACAGCGTGGGGCCCTCGCTCTCCACGGCGATCGCCTCGCGATAGCAGCGCTCGGCTCCTTCCTCGTCGCCGAGCCGCTCGAGCACCGCGCCGAGGTTGTAGTGTTGCAGCGGACCGTTGGGCTCGGCCTCGATCGCGCGATAGAAGGCATCACGCGCGGGCTCGAGCTCGCCCCGCAGGTCGTGCACGTTGCCGAGCGCGATCAAGATGTCGGGCTCGCGCGGAAACTCGTCGGCGGCCCGCAGCGCGAGCGTGAGGGCGTGGTCGAGATCGTCGGTCTCGCACAACGCCCGGATCCACATGCAGTAAAGCGGGACGAGATCTTGGGGTGGAAGCTCGGGTTCCCACGAGCTTCGCAGCATACGAACGGCCGAGCTCGCGGCTCCGTCATCGAGGAGCGTGGCAGCGGCGTCGAGCTGAGCGCGGAGCTTCATCGGCGAGTGCCAGTGGATTTGTTGCACGACCCAGCTCCGGTGGCAACAACCGAGGCGCGCCGTCGTTCGCGGCCATGTCCGACATCGCGCGGCCGAAGTGGATCGCCGACGACACCCGGCCCCGGCGGTCGCCGGTGACACGCGGCGTGGCTCGGTCCGCGCCGAAGCACCACGTGCATTTCGGCCGCGAACGTCGACGGACATGGCCCATGGCGACATGGTCGTGCCCGAGGTCTGGCTCCAGACGTGTCCACGCCGAGGCGGCCAGCGGGGTTCGGTCGAGCGCCCGGTGCGCTGACGCCCCGCGTGCAACACCGCGCGACGACACGCATTTCCGACCGCGGCGCACGACTCTTGACCCGGCGCGCTCCGATCGTGACGATGACGACCTGCGTACGCCACGGTGGCGCCGGGCGTTCGCGGCGACGCATTGGTTCGGCGGCGTCGCGCGACCGGCCCGCCTCGACGGCCCCTCGTTGTCCCCCGGGTTCGCACCGCTCGGGTCGTTCGACTGCATCCAACCTCCACCACCGGGGGCGAGACGCGACCACGTCGTCGTTCACGCAATCGCCCTCGCTGAAAGTCAGTACAGAGCGGCCCTTGCGACGTGCGGGCGCCGAGACCGACGTCGCATCGCACCGCCGCTGAACGTCGTATCGGCACCCGCGGTCCGCGGCTTCGATGACCGATCCTCGCGTTGCATCACCGGTAGGGCGCCGGGAAACCACGCGGGCCTCGGGCGAACGTGCTGCACCCTTGCCCGGCCGGGCGGTCCGACCCACCGCGACACCGCCACGCCCACCGACCCGTCGCACCGACGCCGCGCACGAGGGCGCTGCACCGACGAGGAGGAATTCGCTGCGACGATGAATCGCTTCACCGGGCGCGGACACCTCGGATGGCCGCCTGCGGGAAGGATCCGCCTCGGGAGGGATCGCCTCGAGGGCCACGGGTCGTGTCGGTCGCTCGGGCGGCGCGGCCGTGCCGGTCCGGCCGCACCGGCGCGGATCTTTCCCGTCGCGATGCACGGTACCCTGCGGCGGATGCGACCCGCCGACTGGCTGCCGTTTCTGTTCGAGCTCTCCGACGCGGCCGACGAGATCTCGATGCGCTACTTCCAGAGCGCCGATCTCCACGTCGACGAGAAGCCCGATCGCAGCCTGGTGACCCGCGCCGATCTGGAGGTCGAGTCGGCCATTCGCACCCGCGTGCACGCACGCCATCCCGAGCTCGGTGTGTTCGGCGAGGAGCACGGCGAGGAGCGAGGCACCAGCGAGGCCCGCATCATCATCGATCCCATCGACGCGACCGCCAACTTCGCGCGCGGCATTCCGGTGTTCGCCACCTTGCTCGCCATCGAGGCCGAGGAGGAGGTCGTCGCGGGGGTCGTGAGCGCGCCGGCGTTGCATCGTCGCTGGCATGCGGCTCGGGGGGCGGGTGCGTTTTGTGGCCCGCGTCGGCTCGCGGTCTCGGGCGTGCGCGAGCTCGGGAACGCGCAGGTCTTCCACGGCAGCTTGGCGGGGCGAGAAGCCGTGCCCGAGACCGCTCGAATCCCTTCCTTGTTGGCGCGAAGCTGGCGGCAGCGCGGCTTCGGTGACTTCTGGCAGCACGTGCTGGTGGCCCAGGGCGCCGGCGAGATCGCCATCGATCCCGTCGTCTCACCGTGGGACATCGCGCCGTTGCAGGTCATCGTCGAAGAAGCCGGAGGGCGGCTCACCGATCTCCGTGGCGTCCGAACGATCCACGGCAAGAGTATGCTCTCCACCAACGGCCATCTCCACCCAGCGGCCCTGGCCGCCTTCACCTCACCCTGATCGCGATGGTCCCTCGCCGGCGGCGGGAGGTCGGGGGTCGGCCGCGACGGCGCCCTACGAGAGGCGGTCGGCGACCAGGCCCACGAACATCTCGATCGCGGTGGGGATGATGCCGTCGTCGAAGTCGAAGTCGGGGTGATGGCAGCCCGGCGTGGAGCCGTCGTCGTCGCCCGTGCCGACGAAGAAGTAGGCTCCGGGTCGATGCTGGGCCATGTAGGCGAAATCCTCGCCCCCGGCCATCGGCAGGTCGCGCGACGACACGCGCTCCGGCCCGACGATCATCCGGGCCACGCGCTCCACTGCGGCCGCGCAGGTGGGGTCGTTCACCAGCACGGGGTAGCCCGCGTCGGTCTCCAGACGCGTGTGCATCCCGAACGTTCGGCCGATGCCGTCGACCACCTCGCGGATCCTCGACAACACGCGTTCGGTGACCTCGGGGGTGAAGGTGCGGACCGTGCCCGACAATCGGGCGCGGTCGGGGATGATGTTGTCGGCCGTGCCCGCCCAAAATCGCCCGATGCTCACCACCGCACCGCCTGCGTGGTCCAGGCCCCGCGCCACCACGGTCTGCAGCGCGACGACCAGGTGCGAGGCCGCGACGATCGGATCGCGGCACGACTGCGGCTGACTGCCGTGCCCGCCCACGCCCGTCACCTCGATGTCGAGGGTGTGCGTCTGCGCCATCATCGGGCCCGGGCGCACCCGCACGTGTCCACGCGGATACGCGGGCCAGTTGTGCAGCCCGTACACCTCGTCGACTTCGTCGAGCACCCCCTCGGCGACCATCACCCGCGCGCCCCCGCCCCGCACCCCTTCCTCGGCGGGCTGAAACAGCAAGCGGACGTTGCCCGGGACCGCATCGCGCATCTGCGCCAGCACGGCGGCGGTGCCCATCAAGATCGCGGTGTGGCCGTCGTGCCCGCACTTGTGGGCGCGCCCGGCGTGCGTCGATCGATACGGCAGCGGTGTCGTCTCGTCGAGGGGCAAGCAGTCGAGGTCGGCTCGCAAGGCGATGGTGCGACCCTTGCCGACGAGATCGGGGCGCAGGTCGGCCACCAGCCCCGTCTCGGCCGAGGTGCGCGGCGCATAGCCGTGGTGCTCGAGCCACGCGCGAACCAGCGATTGCGTGCGGTGTTCTTCGAATCCCAACTCGGGATGACGGTGGATGTCGTGTCGGATCTCCACGAGCCGGGGCAAGAGCGCCTCGATGGCCCGACGCACCGCGTCGCGGCTCGCCCAGGGGGGTGTCGCGCGCTCCGCCTGCGCCTCGCGGGTGTCGTTCATCGGTTCGCGCCAAGGTAGAGCCCCGCCCACGGGCCTGCAATGGCATACTCGAGGGCATGCAGCGGCGCGGTGTTCGGGGCCGTGGGCCCGTGCGGAGCAAGGCGTTCGTGCTGTACGAAGGCACGCGCACCCCTCATCGCTCGTGCGGGATCGCCCTGGCCGAAGCATTCGGGCGATCCACGCTCGCCTACCAGAGCCTGCGACGGGGAGGGATCACGGGGCAGGGCCCGTGCGGGGCGGTCGTGGCGGGGCAGCTTTTGTTGGGCGAGCTCCTCGGTGATCCCGATCCCACCGGAAAGGTGACGCCGGCGCTGCTCGAGGCCGCCGAGACGTATGCGCGCCGCGTCGAGGACGAGCTCGATCGCGGCCCCAGCCCCGACCTGGTGTGCGCGAACATGACCGCGCCCCACGGCGACTTCCACGGGCCGGCGCGTCACGCCTTTTGCACCCGCGTGGTGGCTCAGGTGGCGCAGCTCGTCGACGAGATCCTGCGCGACCATGGTGTCGAGGTGCCCGTCACGCCGGTGCGGCTGACCGATGGGTCGGTTTTCGACCCGGCGACGGGGCCCGACCCCGAAGAGGGTCGGGACGGCCCGCACGGGGACGGGGGCAGTTCCACGGAGGCGTGAGGATCCGCAAGCCTCCGAGGAGCGTCGGGCGGATCCACGCGATCCGTGTCGCTCCCGAAGGCCTCGCCGGATCGTCGTCTCGCGGGGCTTCGCGGGCCTTTCGGGGACTTTCGCGACGCGCGTTTCCACACCGCGACGCACCGGGGCGACCGAAAGCTCCGGCGTCCGCGGCGTCCTTTTGCCGCAGTCCCGCCGAAGGTGCGACCATCGGGCGCCGCAAAACCGGCACGTTGGACCATGGTCGAAATTCCCGAAGAACTCGCGCGATCGATTCAGGCTGGTGAGTGTGTGCTCTGGGTGGGCGCGGGCTTTGGCGGCCTTGCCGGGCGTCCCGGATGGGAGCCTCTGCTGGAGAGGCTCATCGGCGACTGCCCCGAGAAGGACCGACCCAGCCTGCAGGACCTCCTCGAACAGGGACGCCTGCGAACCGTGCTCACGTACGTTCACCGCCACTTCGGGGACGAGCCGCTGGCGCGCCTGCTGGAGTCGGTGAGCGCCGAGAAGCGCGGCGAGCCGCCCGAAGGTGTGTCGCGCCTGGTCGAGATGCCGTGGCGGGCCTGCTTCGCGACGACCTATGCCGATCTCGTGCAGCAGATCTTCTCCCGAGGCGGTCGCACGCCCGAAGTGCTCTCGCACCTCGACGTGCACTACCTCTCGTTGCGTGACCAGCGGGATTTCTTCATCCTGCGCACGCCGCCGACGGGCCGCGCCATGCGAGCCGACGGCGTGCTCTTCGACCTCGTCGAAGAGGTGGTCCGCAGCCGGACGATCCTGTTCCTCGGCTTCGAGCCCGACGATCCCGATCTCGTGCAGGTGCTCGACCTGTTCGATCGCATCGGTCGTGGGCGCGAGCACTTCGCGATTCTCCCCCTGGTGAGCGAGCCGGAGGCCGAGGAGTGGTTCGACCGCTTCGGCATCCGCGTGGTGCCGGCCCCCGAGGAGCTCGACTTCACCCGCGTGTTCGAGGCGCTGTCGGAGGCCTGTGCCAAGGTCGCGGTTCGACCCTCGGACGTCGACGGCGATCTCAGCATCCTCGATCTCACGCGGGCGGTTCGAAACGTCGATCTACGGGCGGATCTCGCCGTCGACGTGGCCCTGACCCTGGACATCGAGGGCCTGCAGCACCTCGTCGAGGCGTTGCCCGGCGGCAGCCTCCAGAACGTTCCCAGCGCCACGCTGCTGCGTCTGGGGTCGGTCATGCTCGCCCACGGCAA
>CAZYSW010000414.1:0-5521 GCA_964650105.1 uncultured Nannocystaceae bacterium | reverse complement strand
GCGAGTACCGCCAAGCCCTCATCACCGCCGCCGTCACCGGCCAGCTCGAGGTCGCCGAGAACATCGCCGAGGAGGCCGTGGCATGAGCGACGGAGACGAGTGGGAGCAGATCGGCGTCGTCGGGGTCGACTCGGGTCAGCTCATGATCTGCGACCCCTCCTACGTCGATGACCAGTGGGTCGAGGCGCCCTTCGAGGACATTCGCATCTTCGAAGACGTCGTGGCGGGCGAGCTGTACCGGTTCCGAGTCGATTTCCAGCGCTTTGATGAGCCTTTGGCGCACTACGAGGGGCGCACGCCCAACGAGCTCGTCGCCTCTGGCCAATGGAAACGTCGACCGCCGCCGGCGCCGTCGGGGCAGTTCTCGTATCGGGGCGCATGCGAGGCCACGCTGACTCCGGAGGGCCACGGCCAGCTCCTCTACCAGAAGGGCCACCCCGGCGTCGCGGTCGCGTTCTCGACGGCCTACGGAGATGGCGTCTACCCCGTCTTCGCACGGCGTGATGCCGACGGCGCCATCGTCGAGGTGCGCATCATCATGGGTGACGACGAGGGAGACGAGGAATGAGCGACATCAAGCTCTTTCGCATCAACGGGGAGTCGGCCGAGGAGCTCGAGGGGCACTCGGTCGCGCTCGAAAAGTCGCTTCAGAAGCTCATCGAGAAGCATATGTCGACGCTCCTCGGCGTGCGCTTCCTCGCGAGCGAGTACTCGACGGGCAAAAAGCACAAGGGACGCATCGACTCGCTCGGCATCGACGAGAACGGCGTGCCCGTCATCGTCGAGTACAAGCGGAGCCTGAACGAGAACGTCATCAACCAGGGGCTTTTTTACCTCGACTGGCTTCTCGACCACCGAGCCGAGTTCCAGCTCCTCGTGATGAGAACGCTCGGCCCCGACGCGGCCGAGGACATCTCGTGGGAGAACACCCGCCTCCTCTGCATCGCGGGCGACTTCAAGCGCTACGACCTCCATGCCGTCGAGCAGATCAACCGCAACATCGAGCTCATCCGCTACAAGCGATACGGCGACGGCTTGCTGCTGCTCGACCTGGTGAACTCGGTCACGAGTTCCGAGCCGGGCACCGACGAGCCAGGGACGACCGGGGAGGACACGCCCGTCGGGCCGCGCCCAGGCCAGAACGCCTACCAGCGCCGCCCCACCCCGATGCAGATGCTCGAGGACGGGCCCAAGGAGCTTCGCGACCTTTATCAAGCGCTGCACGACGAGGCGAAAGCGCTCGGCGACGACGTCCAGGTGAAGCCTCTCCGCCTCTACATCGCCTTCAGGCGCTTGAAGAACTTCATGTGCGTCGAGCCGCACCCGAACAAGGGCTCGCTCACGCTGTTCCTCAAACTTGATCCGGAGTCCGTTCTGCTCGAGCCAGGCTTCACGCGCGACGTGCGCCAGATCGGGCACTACGGGACGGGCGACCTCGAGGTCATCGTCAAAGACCGCGCCGACCTCGACAAGGCGATGGGCCTCATCGTGCGAAGCTACGAGGCGAGCTGATGGCCACCAAACGCATCGAAGGACGAGCCAAGACCATCCGGGAGCTGCTTCAAGGGGCGCGCTTCTCCATCGACTTCTACCAGCGCGAATACGCTTGGAAGGAGCGGCAGGTCAGGGAACTCATCGAAGACCTCACCGCCAAGTTCCTCGACTTTTACTCGCCGAGCGACGAGCGCGCGGACGTGGAGGGGTACGGCCACTACTTCCTCGGCTCCATCGTCATCAGCCACAAGCAGCAGAAGCGCTACATCGTCGATGGGCAGCAGCGGCTCACCACCCTCACGCTGCTGTTGATCCACCTCCACCACCTCCAAGCCGAGATGCCGGGCTCGGTCGACGTGAGGGATCTCATCTTCAGCGAGAAGTTCGGCAGGCGGAGCTTCAACATCGACGTCGACCAGCGGACCGCCTGCATGGACAGCCTTTTTCGAGGCGAGTCGTTCGATACCGAAGAGGCCATCGCGTCGGTTCAGAACCTCGTGGCGAGGTTCCAGGACATCGCCGACTACATGCCGGACGAGGTCAAGGGCGAGACGCTCCCGTACTTCGTGGACTGGCTCCTCGAGAATGTGCACCTGGTGGAGATCGAGGCTTACTCGGACGAGGACGCCTACACGATCTTCGAGACGATGAACGACCGGGGGCTCTCGCTGAGCCTCCCGGAGATGCTCAAGGGCTACGTCCTCGCGAACATCCGTGACGAAGCCGACCAGCGCCGCGTCAACGACCTCTGGAAGTCGCACATGCAGCGGCTCAAAGAACACGAAGAGGATCGGGACGTCGACTTCTTCAAGGCGTGGCTCCGCGGACGCCACGCCGAGACCATCCGCCCCGGCAACAAAGGCGCCGAGAACAAAGACTACGAGCGCATCGGCTCGGAGTTCCACCGCTGGGTCCGCGATCAGCGCCAACGGCTCGGGCTCACCAGCTCGGAGGCCTTCGTCCGCTTCGTGGAGCGGGACCTCGACTTCTACGCGAAGCTCTATCTCCGGCTGCTCGAAGCGGCGAACACGCTCACGCCGGGGCTCGAGTCGGTCCGATTCAACGAGGCCCGGGGGTTCAGTTCCCAGTTCCAGGTGCTCCTCGCCTCGGTGACGCCCGACGACGCGCCCGAGGTCGTCGAGAAGAAGGTTCGCCTCGCCGCCGACTACCTCGACATCTGGCTCGCGAGGCGCGTCTGGAACTACCGAACCATCGCGCAGTCTTCGACGCGCTACGGTGTTTTCACGCTCTGCAGGACCATCCGGTCGATGTCCGAGGCCGAGCTCGCCGATTACCTTCGCGCCGAGCTCGATTCACAGCCCGAGAACTTCGCGTCGAAGCCTTGGTTCCGGCTGCACGGGACGAACTACCGCCAGGTCAAGCACATCCTCGCGCGCCTGAGCCATTGGGTCGACGAGCAGAGCGGCGAGCGCACGCAGTTCGACGAGCTGGTCGCCGAGGGGCGAAACCGTCCCTTCGAGATCGAGCACCTCTGGGCGAACAGCCCGGGCCGTTACGCCGAGTGGTACCCCACCGCGGGCGAGTTCGAAGTGGCGCGAAACCGGCTCGGCGCGTTGGTGTTGCTGCAGCGGGGGCCGAACCAAAGCTTGGGGGACAAGCCTTACCGGGAGAAGCGCGACGCCTACATCGCGCAAGGCCAGTGCCTCCTGACGAAATCGCTCCATCCCTTCGCGTACCAGCACAACCCCTCGTTCGCGCGTCTTCTCAAGCGATGCGGCCTCGGCTTCGAGGCGATCGACGATTTCACTCCCGAGGCACTCGAGCGCCGGCAGGAGCTCTACGTGCGCATCGCCGAGTGGGTTTGGAACCCGGGCCGGCTGACCCTGGGTGAGGTCGAGCCTCCGAAGCCGATTCCGTTCATGCACGCCGGCGACGAAGACGATGCCGATGATGACGACGCGGAGCCGACACCCGAGCGGCGTGAGAGCTGTAAGCAGCTCTTCGCGCTGATCCTCGCGAACGCGAACGAGAGCTTCGATCTTCACCGCGACGTCGCGCCAAAACCCCGCTCGTACGTGAGCGCGCGTCGCTTCCGGTTGAACTGGAACTACGCGTTGGCCGAGCGCGCGTGCCGTATCGCGCTCCGCATCGACCTAAAGGACGAGACCCTCAACGAGCAGATCCTCTCGCAGCTCTACGAGCACCGAGCGGCGGTCGAGGAGCGTTTTGGCGACAAGCTCCACTGGGAAAGGCCCACGAACGGTCGATATCGCCGAATCTCGTTCGACATCGACGGGGGATGGGCCGACGAGGGGGAGTGGCCCGACATCGCCAAACGAGCGGCGTCAACGATGCAGCGGTTCTACGCCGCCCTCGAGGGGCCCGCCCGCGAGGTCATGGAGAAGATTCGAGGATGAGCGAACCGTTCGAAGCGACGAGGCGAAGCGATGAGACGTGACGGACGCGTCTTCGATGTCACTCCCTTTATCCATCAGGACGAGGGCCAGTATTTCGAACGAAAATCGCTCTTCGATGGTGAGCCTGGGAAGAAGCGTCCGCGCGATCGGCGCACCGTGCGTGACGAAGTCGCCGAAAACGTCGCCGCGCTCGCGAACGCCGAGGGCGGCGTGCTCATCCTCGGGATCGAGGACGATGGCTCGCTCACTGGGCATCGGTATCCAGCCGATGCTGTGAGAACAATCCTCGAAACGCCTTCGAACCGCCTGAGTCCGCCCCAAGAGCCGGGTTTCCTCGTGACGCATGACGGCGTCGATCTGCTGGTCTTCGAGGTGGGCATTGCCGATTCGCCCGTCCACGTCGAAGGAGACGGTTTTCCGATGCGCGTCGGGGATCAAACCACGCAAGTGGCCGAATCCAAGATCCAAGCGATGAAGATCGCTGGCCTGGTCGAGAGTTGGGAGAGTCGCCCCTCGCCACTCGCCATCGACGACCTAGACGAAGGCTTGCTCTCCCTCGCGCGCTCTGGGGCAGGCCTCGAGGCCGTGTCGATCGAAGAGTATCTCCTCCGCCGAAAGCTGGCCGATCGAAAGGGAAGGTCTCTCAAGCTGCGGCGGGCGGCTGAGCTGCTCTTCGCACAGCATGGTCCCGACCATGCGAATGCCGGCGTGCGCATCTTCCGTGTGATTGGAACTGAGCGACGAGTCGGAGCGGAACACAACGTCGAGGAGCGCCCGCGCGTGGAGGGTCCGCTGCCGCGCGCCCTCGATGAGACGTTCAAGACGATCTCTGGCCTCCTGCGTAGGCCTTCGCGGCTCGTTGGGACTCGCTTCCGCGAGACGCCCGAGTATCCGGATTTCTCTTGGAAAGAGGCGGTGCTCAACGCGATCGCGCATCGCGACTATGCCGTTGAAGGTCGATGCGTGGAGGTCTGGCTCTTCGATGACCGCATGGAGGTCACGAGCCCAGGTGGGCTTCTGCCTGGCGTCACCGTGGAAGCGCTAAGTGCCCTCGAGCGGGTGCACATGAGTCGAAACCCGCGTCTCGTCCGCGGCCTCGTCGATCTCGGGTACATGCGGGACCAAGGCGAGGGCATCCCGCGCATGTTCGCCGAAATGGAGGCGGCGTTCCTTCCCGAGCCTAAGCTCCAGATCAAGGGGGGCGGGTTCGTCCTCACGCTCCAGAACACGCCTACCCTCACCGCGCGTGATCGCGAGTTCGTCGCTTCGCTCGGCTCGGAGGATCTCACAGACGTCGAGTTCCGCGCCCTTCTGGAGGCGCACCGACACGGGAAGGTCGACAACGCACGGATGAGAGCGATCTCGGGCCTCGATACGTTGAACGCCAGCTCGCTACTGCGCCGCCTTCGTGATCGCGGCCTGCTCGAACTCCACGCCGCGGGCGCCGCGAGTTACTACGAACTCGGGAGGCGCGTTCGAGACGAAGGACCCGAAGGCGGCGCCGGAGAGCACGCCGATCGGGTCCAGCTCACCGCGGATCGGGGGGAGCTTGCCGCGGATCGGGGGGAGCTTGCCGCGGATCGGGGGGAGCTTGCCGCGGATCGGGGGGAGCTTGCCGCGGATCGGGGGGAGCTTGCCGCGGATCGGGG
>CAZYSW010000413.1:0-5526 GCA_964650105.1 uncultured Nannocystaceae bacterium | reverse complement strand
CGGTGGTCGCAGTAGATGCAGTTCGAGTTGAGGCGCGCCGGGAACTCGCGGGCCTTGGCGATGGTGGTCCCGAGGGTGTCCACGTAGCGGCGCGTGCCCTCGATGTCCTCGGCAGTGCGCTCGGTGGTCTGCCGCAGCCCATGGCGCAGCATCCAGAACGTCAGCCGCACCTTCTTGGCCCACGGCCACAGCTCCTGCGCGGCCAGGTGATAGAGCGACATCTGCAGGCTCGCGTCGGTCTCCTCGCGGGTGAAGAGCTGGCGGTTGGTCTTGTAGTCGATGACCTCCACCGTCTCGTCGTCGACCCGATCGACGCGGTCGAGGTAGCCGATGACCTGGAAGTCGCCGATGGTGAGCCGGAACTCCTTCTCGACGGCGAGCACGTCGTGGTGGTCGAGGATGCCCTGCTCCCGGACGAAGCGGTGCACCAGCTCGAGCCCCTCGCGGAACACGTCGAGGCCGGACATGCCCGACTTCGTCCACGCCTCCTGCCACAGCTCGGCAGCGCGATCTTCCGAGAGCGCACCGACGCGCTCCTCTCGCATGTGCTCGAGCACGAGCCCCTCGAGCACCGCGTGCACGGCCGAGCCGAACAACAGCGGAACGCCGGGCTCGGACTTGAGCCGGTCGAGATAGTGCAGCTTGTACGAGAGCGGGCACGTCTCGTACCTGGACAGCTTGGTGAAGCTCAGACGGGTCATTCGCTTGCCTCCGGTGGTGGTCGCCACCAGGGCAAAGCGCCGGCGAAGACCGCCGGGGACAGCTCAGGTCGGCTTCGGGGCGTCGGCCTTCGCGAGCTTCTCGAACGAGGTGACCTTGGCGCCCGGGAACGCGGCACAGACGGCGGTGAGCGTGGCCGCGTGATCGATCCGCAGCTCTCGACGCTCCTGCTCGGTGTACTCGGGCACGATCCACACCTCGCCGATCTCATCGGACGCGAGACAGACCTCGACCCCGAGCGCCTTGAACGAAGCGATGTCCTCGTCGGTCAGGTTGCGCACGAGGATGGCATCACGGTCGGTGGTCGGTGGCTCTGTGACCGGCGTGGGTTTGCGCGTTGGCGATGGCGCGGCCTTCTCGGGCTTCTTCGGCGGCGGCTCCTCGGGGAGCGGGTTGCCGAAGAGGTCGCGCGCGGGCTCGGGCTTCGCCTCGACTGGAGCGGGCACGGCGTGTCCGTTCGCCTTCATCCACTCCTCGCACATGAAGTGGTCGTCGCGGGCGCAGCTGCCATTGCCGAGGTAGCTGCGGCAACGCTTCGAGCCGGGCGGCGCGTCGTATTCGGGACAGGTGAACGCCGTGGGCGCGGCTGGTTGGTCCACGACCGCGAGCCGAGCCTTCAGTGACATGGCTCGGCCTCGCGCTCGGGATCATCGGGGAGCTCGATGCGGGTGGGCCGCCACTTGTCGCTGGTTGGTCGCTCACGCGAGGCTCGATCCGCCAGGACGCGGAAGATGCCCGTGACGAGGAGCTCGGCGACCTGCTCGCGGCGGTCTTCGGCTGTCAGGTGCTTGGTCATGCTCGGCCTCCGGTTGGTCCACCGGGGCAAAGCCGCCGAGGGCGGCAGCCGGGACGGGCGTGAACAAGGTGAACAGCCGCGAACAGGCGCCGTGCTCACGGGAAAGCCGAGTCGAATCAGGCGCTTAGTGTGGTGTGTACAAGGTGAACAAGATTGTTTTCCTACTTCTACCCTGCGAGACCGCGCGCCCCTCGATGGCAGGGGCGGCCGAAAACAAAAACGCCACTGCATCTTCGTACCTGCTCGCAGATTCTTGTTCACACCGTGGCCGATGGATGCAAGCGGCTGCAATCGCAGAGGAAAATCGTGAACATCGGCCGCCGGATTCCTGTGTCCCAGCGTGTTCACGGCCCGTCGATCCTGCGCACGCGGGGCGCCGAGGGCGCCCGGAGGCCCGACTGCCAGCGGTTCCAGGAGCTTCCACGATCGGCGTTGACACCCTGACAGTTGTCTGGCATTCGATCGGGCTCTCTGAACAGGGGAGCAGGTGCTCGATGACCCGACCGGTGACCGACAAGCAGCGTGGAGTCCTCGCGGCCGTCCAGAAGTTCTGGGAGGTTCGCGGGGTTGCGCCGTCGCTCGCCGATCTGGCCGCCGACCTGGAGCTGAGCCGGGCGACGATCCACGAGCACCTGCAGGCACTCAAGCGCAAGGGCCAGCTCGAGCACATCGAGGGCGTGGGGAGAAGCTGGCGCTCCACCACCGCAGCCCCCACGAGCCCTTCCGGGCCCAAGCGCATCCCGATCGTCGGCGCGGTCGCCGCCGGCACCCCCATCTTCGCGCAGGAGAACATCAACGGCTGGCTCACGGTCGATGAAGCACGCGAGCAGGACACGCTCTTTGGTCTCCGCATCCGCGGCGACAGCATGACCGACGCGGGCATCCTCGATGGCGACATCGCCATCGTCCGTCAGCAGTCCACGGCCGAGCACGGCGACATCGTCGTCGCGCTCGTCGATGACCAAGACGCCACCGTGAAGAAGCTGGAACGTGACGCAGGCGCCGTTCGCCTCGTCCCGATGAACTCCAAATACGAGCCCATCGTCATCTCGCCGCCGCGCACGCTTCGGGTGCAGGGACGGGTGATCGGGGTTCGGCGTGACCTCGATGGGGGGAGATGAATGGCCACTTTCAGACTGCACCGGTTCTCACACGTCCACACGCTCAAGGCGATCCAGCCCAGCTACCTGCTCGCGCTACTCGAGCCGCACCAGGCCTACTTCAAGGGGCGCGGCGTCGAGCTCGGCGCGGTGAACGGTCACGAGCTCGACTACGAGGGGCTGCGGGACGTACTGATGACCCTCGATCCGAGCGCGCCGCAAGAGCTCATGGACGACCTCTACTACGTCCACGAGATGTCGGACGACAACGGCATGGACGAGCTGCTCGCCGCCATCGAGGAGCTGCCGGCGAGCGAGCGGGTCGAGCTTCACCTACCGCCGGATCCGACGCCCGCCGACGTCGCGGTGCAGGTGCGGCTGCAGGCGCCCGAGCTGCTCGAGCGTCGCCACGCCGAGCGCTTGCTCACCAAGAAGCGCTCGTTCGAGTACGACCAGCCCAAGGAAGGCGCCAACCTGACCTTCCAGATGCCCACCAAGAAGCAGCTCACCGCGCTCGAGGGGGCCCTGGACGATCGGCTCGATCAGCTCAAGCGCGGCCGCAACAGCAAGGTGTTCATCTACGAGAAGGACGACGGCGTCTGGTTCCTCGTTCGCCACGGCCAGCCTTGCCGCCGCGAGGGCACGGTGACCAAGGACGGCTCGGGCACCGTCTACTTCCGCCCCGAGATCTACGACGTGCTCCGCTACGACCCGCAGTCGGGCGACCTGTCGCTCAACGCCGAGACCAAGAAGATCGGCCTGCTCTACCGCGAGAAGATCGGCCTGCACCTCTTCGGCGACGCGACCTTCTTCCCCGGCACCGCCAAGTACACCCTCGAGCCGCTGCTGCAGGACGGCGAGGACTGCCTGGTGTGCAGCGACGTCGAGGGCATGGAGTGGGTCAAGCTCAAGGAGGTGCACTACGCCTGGGGCGGACCCGAGAGTGAGATCGAGATCCGCAAGGCGAACGACCTCTTCGCCGCCTACCGTCGGCGCGATCGGTCGCTGCCGAAGGGCCGCCTCATCCGCGCCAACTTCGCGGTGAAGTTCACCGACTCGAAGACACCGCGCACCGTCTCCATCCGCCCGTCGAACGTCGCCAGCTTCACCCGGGACGGGGACTCCGTGTTGGTCGAGCACGTCGTGTTCGACGAGGCCCACAAGTACATTGAGAGTCCGGACCTGGTCGCCGGCCTCGTCGAAGTGGTCCGCGAAATGCGGCACAAGGGCACCAGCATCATGGTGGCGAGCCAGGACCCACCGTCGGTGCCCGTCTCGCTCATCGAACTCTCGAGCCAGATCTTCCTCCACAAGTTCAACTCGCCAGCGTGGCTCAAGCATATCCAGAAGGCGAACGCCGCTCTGGGCGGGCTGACGCCTGAGAAGATGTCCCATCTGCGCCCCGGCGAAGCCTACGTCTGGTCCAGTAAGGCAACCGACGAGTCGTTCACCAAGGGCGCGGTAAAGGTGAAGCTGCGCCCCCGCGTGACCCAGCACGGCGGGGCGACCAAGACAGCGGTGGAGGAGTGAGATGGCAGAGACCAAGACTCTCCGACAGGCTGCTGCAGACGTCCTCCGTGAACGCGGTCCGCTCCACTACCAAGAGCTCACCGACGAGGTGCTCACTCGGGGGCTCGCAACCTCGTCGTCGAAGACACCGGCCGCGTCGTTGAACGCGATGATTGCCGTCGACATCAAGCGCAACGGCAACAAGAGCGAGTTCGTGCGGGTGCGACCGGGGGTCTTCGGTTTGCGAGCACTGCACTCCGCTGGAGCCAAGGCCGAGCCGCCGTCTCCGGACGCCGTTCCGAGCGAGGGCGAGGATGGCATCCCCGCCAAGGACGAGACCGAGCAGCGCGTACGCACGCCGCTGTTCCCGACCTATCGAGAGGTCCGGCATCTGCTGAAGGTCTGGCCGGGACGCCCGCGAAAGCAGATCACCGGCCTTCAGGCGACCCTCGGCGAGCTCCGTGGGACACCGCAAAACACGGTGGACTGGACCGACCCCGACACGTGGATCCCGGAGCGACTCTCGGGCGACGACGCGGACCTTGCGAGCGCAATCTGGGCGAAGAGCGGCAAGACGGTCAACCCGCGCCACACGTACGGGCACTGGCTGCTGAGCCAGAAGTATGAGCTCATCGAAGAGGGCGCCGACGGCAACCTCGCCCTGACCGACCGTGGCCGCGACTTCATCGAGCACGAAGGGGGAGAGGCCGAGGTCTTCCTCGACGAACAGGAGGGCCTCGCCAAGCTCCTCGCGCTCGTCGCCGACAACGGCCCGACGCGGGCTGGCGGCATCCTCGAGGAGTGGACCGAGTATCTCAACCGCGTGTCGTCCTTCGGCAGCCCCTCGACCTTCCGCGACACCCTTCGGAGGCGATTGAACAACCTCCTCGATCGCGGCCTCGTTGATCGCAAGAGCACCATGTACTCGGTGACCGACGCCGGGCTGGCCTACCTGCAGCGCGTGGGCACCGAGGAGGCCCTCGGCGGTGACGAGCAGCAGGAGCTCTGGACTCTGGCTAAGAAGCAGGAGGCCTCCGTCCGGGAGAGCCTCCGCGAGCTGCTGCTCGACATGGACTCCTTCGCCTTTGAGCACCTCGTCAAGCGCCTGCTCGAAGAGATGGACTACCAGAACGTCGAGGTCACGACCCGCTCCGGCGACGGCGGCGTCGACGTGGTGGCCGACATCGAGCTCGGCATCACCTCCGTGCGCGAGGTGGTTCAAGCCAAGCGCCACAGGCGAACCATCCAGCGCAAGGACCTCGATGCCCTCCGCGGCTCGCTCTACCGCTTCAACGCGGTGCGAGGAACCATCATTGCTACCTCGCGCTTCTCGAAGGGTACCGAGGAAGCCGCCTTCGCGGGCGGCGCCGCCCCGATCACCCTCATCGACGGCGACAAGCT